>JBMCIH010000001.1:0-24114 GCA_048617055.1 Marinobacter sp.
CGCTCGTCCATCGTCGATGCCCTGTCCACGCTAGTGGTCAGCGACACCCAGGTGAAGATCTACGCCTGGTACGACAACGAGTGGGGTTACGCCAACCGCACCGTGGAGCTGGCCCGCAAGGTGGGTGCTGCCTGATATGACTGCCGCCATCCGTCAGTACCTGGTCATCACCGGCAACTACTGGGCCTTCACCCTGACGGACGGGGCCCTGCGCATGCTGGTGGTACTGCATTTCCACCAGCTGGGCTATTCGCCGCTGGAAATCGCCATGTTGTTCATCTTCTACGAGTTCTTCGGGGTGGTGACCAACCTGGTGGGTGGCTACCTTGGGGCCCGCTGGGGTCTGAACCGCACGATGAACATCGGGCTGTTTCTGCAGATCGCTGCTCTGGCCATGCTGGCGGTGCCGGCGGCCATGCTTACTGTGCCCTGGGTGATGGCGGCGCAGGCGATGTCCGGCATCGCCAAGGACCTGAACAAGATGTCCGCCAAGAGCGGTATCAAGCTGCTGGTGCCGGATGAGCAGCAGGGCACCCTGTACAAGTGGGTGGCGATCCTCACCGGCTCCAAGAATACCCTCAAGGGGGTGGGTTTCTTCCTCGGTGGCGTGCTGCTGATGGCCGCCGGCTTCAAGGGCGCGGTAATCATCATGGCGGTGGCCCTGGGACTGGTGTGGCTGGCCAGCCTGTTCCTGCTGGGGCAGGACCTGGGCAAGAGCAGGGCGAAGCCGAAGTTCAGCGAAATCCTGTCCAAGAGCCGGGCCATCAACGTGCTGTCGGCGGCGCGTATGTTCCTGTTCGGCGCCCGGGATGTCTGGTTTGTGGTGGCACTGCCGGTGTACCTGCACACGGTATTCGGCTGGGACCACTGGCGGGTGGGCGGTTTCATGGCCATCTGGATCATCGGTTACGGCTTTATCCAGGCCATCGCGCCGCGTATTACCGGCAACATGGAAGGCAAGCAGACAGCGGTGCTCTGGGCGGCGGCGCTGGCTCTGATTCCGGCCGCCATTGCCGGCGGGCTGATGGCGGGCTGGTCACCGCAGTTGGTGATTGTTGGTGGCCTGTTGCTGTTCGGCATCCTGTTCGCCATCAACTCGTCCCTGCACAGCTACCTGATCGTCAGCTATGCCCGGGGCGATGGAGTGTCGCTGGACGTGGGCTTCTACTACATGTCCAATGCCGCCGGGCGGCTTCTGGGCACCATTCTGTCCGGCTGGGTGTATCAGGTCTGGGGGCTGGAGGCCTGCCTGTGGATCTCGGCGGCGCTGGTGGCCATGGCAGCGCTGCTGTCACTGATGCTGCCGGCAAGGCGGCCGGAGGCGCAGACTGCCGGCTCCGTCAGTCCCTGACCGATCGCCAGTCAGTTCCGGACGAGCCGGGGCAGCCACTTCAGGTAGGCCGTCATGCCAAACAGTTCCACCAGGGACTGGAATACAATGACCACCACTGCTGAGGCCCAAATCTCCGGCAGGGCGAGGGCAAAGGGCAGTACCACGAAGGAATTGCGGGTGCCCAGGCTGAAGGTGAGGGTCCGGCCCTGGCTGGTGGGCAGGTGGAAAGCGCGGCTGAGCAGGGCGCCGGTGCCGGCGGCGGCCAGCAGATAAAGTGCGAAGATGATCGCCAGCGGGCCGAGCAGGGCGCCGGTGTCGATAACCAGCTGGATCTGCGAGGCGGCAATCAGGAACACCACCAGGGCTAGCAACGGCACCGGCAACCATCCCATAAGGCCCACCCAGGCGCGGGCGCGGGCAGAGCGGTCAGCCCCCTTTTCCGTGATCCAGGCCAGCACCAGCGGAACCAGGATAAGCCCCACAAACGCCGGCAGCAGATGCTCCGCCAGGCTGGCCCCCACCATGTCCCGCCCCATGAACAGCCAGAGGTACAGCGGCAGCGTCACGATCTGCAACAGTAGCAGGATGGGGCTGGCGGCAATGGCCCGGGCGCTGTCGCCTCCACCCAGGTGGGTAAAGCTGATGAACCAGTCGGTACAGGGCACCAGCAGTACCAGCAGGATGCCGAGGCGTATGGCCGGGTCGGCCGGGGCCAGGCCCGCCAGCAGCCAGACGATCAAGGGCATGATCACAAAGTTGCCGGTAACCAGCGCCGTCAGGAATCGCCGGTCCCGGAAGGCCGCCCCCAGGTGGGTCAGCGGCACCTGGGTGAAGGTGGCATAGAGCAGCACCCCCAGCACCGGCCAGAGCAGGGTTTCGAAGGAGGCGGTGGCCCCGGGCCAGGCCCGGCCCAGCGCCATGCCGGCCAGAATAGCGGTCAGATAGAGCCAGACCTGGTACTTTTCCAGTGCGCCCTGCATGGGTGGGTGCGTTACCTGTTCAGATCGAGGGGGTGATGAAATCCGGCTGGATGCCCGAGGCCGCAATGCAGGCCTCCAGGTCCATGCCCGCCAGGGATCCATGGTCGCTGACCAGCAAGCTTGCCATACCCGCCGCCCGGGCACCAAGGATATCGGTGTGGAGGGTGTCGCCCACCATAAGCACGCGGCGGGTGGGAATGCCGTCCAGGCGCTCAAGGGCGGCGGCGAAGGCCGGGCCATAGGGCTTGCCGAAGAAGCGGGGGAGGATGCCGGTTTCCTCCCGCAGCTTGTGGGCAAAGAAGCCCGGCTCCAGGGTCAGGCAGTCGCCGCGGGGCGCCACCAGATCCGGGTTCGCCACCTCCAGTGGCCGTGGATGCCGTTTCAGGCTGGCGGTCAGTTGCGCCTGCAGGGTTTCGTTCCAGCCTTCACTGCTCAGAAAAATGAAGCCGTCGCACCCGTCCAGTTCCGAATCGGTGATGCCGGGGCGGACCGGGTACTGCCGGATGCCCGGCAGCGAATGGCTGTCGGACTCCGGCGGCGCGATCACGCCCCACCGCCCCGGCCTGGGTTCCCTCGCCAGCGAGTCCTCCAGTAACCAGCGGCTGGAAATGATCTGCGCTTCGTCCAGGCCGAACCCCATGCCCAGGTATTTACCTGTCAGAACCCGCTGGCTGGCGGTGGCGGCATTGGACAGCACCAGCACCGGTGTGCCCCTGGCCTGCAGGGTGGCCAGGCGTTCCACCGCGCCCGGAATGACCAGCGGGCCGGCATTGAGAACACCGAAAGCATCAAACACAAAGGCATCGAATTCGCCTAGCAGTGGCTCCAGCGATGACGTCCACTGGCTGCTGGTGCGGGTGGCAGGCGTTGCCGGCAGCTGTGCGCGCAGCTGCTGGTACTGGTCAAAGGCCCAGGCCGGCGTGGGAATGACACCGTTAAAACGGGTGGGATGGCTATCGGTCATTGGTTCAGATTACCGCCTGTCGCACCCTGGCCGAAACCCACTCGGACACAATCACCGTGGCGAGGATCACCACGAAGATCATGGCGACCTGGTTCCAGGCCAGCGTCGCCAGTGATGCACTGAGCTGGATGCCGAGGCCGCCGGCGCCCACCAGTCCCAGCACGGTGGATTCGCGGATGTTGATGTCCCAGCGGAACACGCTGATACCCCAGAAGGCCGGCAGTATCTGCGGCACAATGGCATAATCGATCACCTGGGCGCCGCTGGCACCGGTGGCGCGGACGGCTTCCACCTGGTTGGTGTCAATCTCCTCGATGGCCTCATAGAGCAGCTTGGCGACAAAGCCGATGGACCGCAGGGCGATGGCGATCACCCCCGAGAGCAGCCCGGGACCGATGATCGCCACCAGCAGCAGGGCCCAGATCAGTGAGTTGATGGAACGGGAAGACACGATCAACAGCAGTGCCACCGGCCGCACAAAGCGGGTGCTGGGGGTGGTGTTGCTGGCGGCCAGGAAGGCCACCGGCACCGCAAAGAGCACACCCAGCAGGGTACCCAGGGTGGCGATGTTGATGGTGTCCCACAGGGGCTCCCAGAGCTGCCCGATGTAGCTCCAGGCGGGCGGGAACATGCGCTCGCTGATATCGGCGGCCTGGTCCGGCGCGTCGCTGACAAAGGCCCAGATGGTGTTCTCGTTCATCAGCTGCCAGCAGAAAACCGTCAGGGCCACCAGCGAGAACCAGCCCAGCCAGCGCAGCAGCGTCTGCCCGGGGGTGCGGTAATGCCAGACAGGTGTGGAAGAGGTATTTGTCACTGGACCCACCTGCGAATGTAGGAAGACGAATATTCCACCACCAGCACAATGGCGATGACGATAATCAGAATGGCCCCGGCGGAGTCATATTCGTAGCGGTCGATGGCAGTGTTCAGGGTGGCGCCGATACCGCCTGCACCGACAATGCCGATCACCGCCGACTCCCGGAAGTTGATATCCAGCCGGTATAGTGAAAGGCCCACCAGCCGCGGCATCACCTGGGGCTGAACGGCGTAGTTGACCACCTGCCACCAGCTGGCGCCGGTGGCCCGTACGGCCTCGATCTGGCTGCGATTGCATTCCTCGATATCCTCCGCCAGCAGTTTCGACAGGAATCCGATGGTGGCGAACGCCAGGGTCAGGAAGCCCGCGAACGGTCCGAAACCGAACATGGCCACCAGCAGGATGGCGATGATGATCTCCTGGAACGAGCGGGACAGGGTAATGATCCCCCGGCAGACCAGGTATACCGGTGCCGGCGCCAGGTTGCGGGCAGCGCCGATACCGATGGGCACGGAGATCAGGATGCCGGCCACCGTCGAGGTTACCGTCATGGTCAGGCTTTCGATCAGCCCCTCACTGATGTCGCGCCAGCGGGTAGTAAAATCCGGCACCAGGAAGCCCTCCACGAACTTCCAGCCGCGGTCCAGCCCCTGCCAGACCCGCTGCCAGTCCACCTCGATACTCTGCAGGGCAAGCACCAGGTAGATCAGCGCTCCGGCATAGATGACCCTTCGCCAGACCGGGTTAGTCAGGATGACCGGCGGTCGCTTCCAGCGGGTCGGGTACGTCTGTGTTCCCATCCTATGCGCCCTCTGCCAGATCGACGCTGGGTGTCTGGGGCTGCTCGTCTTCGCCTTCTTCTTCGCCGCGCATCCGGGTCCAGTCCTCGTCGCCGTAGATTCGGGTCAGTACGGCGTCGGTGATGGCATCCGGACTGCCGTCAAAGACCACTTCGCCGTTCCTCAGCCCGATGATCCGGTCAGTGAACTGGGTGGCCAGGATCACATCATGGATATTGATGATGACGGGCAGATTCCTTTCCCGGCAGGCGTTGCGGATCAGCCGCATGATCTGGCGAGAGGTTTTCGGATCCAGCGATGCCGTGGGTTCATCCACCAGCAGCAGTTCCGGGTCCTGCTCCAGGGCCCGGGCAATGCCGACCCGCTGACGCTGGCCGCCGGACAGAGCGTCTGCCCGTTTATTGAAGTGATCCGAGAGTCCCACCTGATCGAGAAGCGAAAACGCCTTGGCCACGTCATCCGGCGAATAGCGCCGCAGGAAGGAGCGCCAGGCCGGCACGTAGCCGAGCCGGCCTGACAGCACGTTTTCCATCACCGTGAGCCGTTCCACCAGGGCGTACTCCTGGAAGATCATGCCAATCCGGCGGCGGGCCCGTCGCAGTGCCCGCCCCCGCAGAGCGGCAAGGTTGGTGTCTGCCAGCAGGATTTCCCCGCCGGAGGGCTCCACCAGCCGGTTGATGCAGCGGATCAGGGTCGATTTCCCGGCTCCCGAAGGACCGATTAACCCAACCACCTGGCCAGCGGGTACCTCAAAGCTGACCTGGTGGAGGGCCTTGTCTCCGGTTGGGTAGGTTTTGGAAACTTCGTTCAGCTTAAGCACGTAACAGGCTCACCAGTTATCGGCAGTTGTATTCAACGCCATTGGCGTCGTCAATCTTGCGAATGACTTCCCAGTGCTCCTTGAAGGTGATGGGGATAAACTGGGCTTCGCCGGACTTGGAAAATTCCTCTTCCAGTGCCGTGCCTTCCCATTCAAAGGAGAAGAAGGCGTCCTGGATTTTTTCCTGTAGTTCCGGCGTCAGGTTATGGGCAACACCATAGCCGGTGGTGGGGAAGGTCTGGGACTTGTAGAGGGAGACGATCTGGTCCTCGCTGACCACATCCCGACGCAGCATCCGGTTCATGACCGAATTGGCAATGGCAGCTGCCGGGTAGTCCTGGTTGGCAACCCCCAGGATGGAGTTGTCGTGCTTGCCGGAGAATACCGGCTCGAAGTCTTCCCCGGCGACCATATCGTAGTCCGCCTTCAGGATCGCCGAAGGTGCCTTGAAGCCTGAGTTGGAGGTCTGGGAGGTGAAGGCCATTTCCTTGCCCTTGATATCCTCCACTTCCTCAATGCCGGAGTCCGGGTGGGTGATGATCTCCATCTCATAGCCGAAGGAGCCGTCCTCCGAGGCCATGATGGTGAAGGGCCGGAAGCCGGCGCAGGCTACCGCGATCGGGTTGGAGCCGGTGTTGAAGCCGGCAATATGCAGGCGACCAGCGCGCATGGCCTCAATCTGGGCGGCGTTGGACTGCACCGGGAAGAACTGGACCTTCTTGCCGGTCTCGTCGGCCAGGTGATCCAGGAATTCGGACCAGACTTCCCGATAAACGGACGGGTCTTCCACCGGGGTGTAGGCAAAGATGAGCGTATCGGGATCAACCAGCTTGTCCTCATCCTCCGGAATGTCGGCTACAAGGTCACCGTCCTTGTCCTGGTAACGGCTGTCGAGCTTGAAGTCCGCCTGGGCGGCAAGGGGCAGCAGAAGAGAGATACACGCGACTAGCTTGAGCTTTTTCATATCGGACTCCTTGTGGGTTTCGGGATGATTTATCCCCGAAGCTAAGGTAATCCGATGACTTTTTTATGACAGCTGACCAATTATGTATCGCATTTGGCGCCGGTGGCGCCGCCTTCTGCCGGCACGCCGCCGGTCAGAGCACCGCTCAGTGGGACTGCTCGGGAACTTCCCGTATACGGCCGTGTTCGTCAATGGCCACATAGACGAACAGACCTTCGGTGACCTTGCGGGGGGATTTGTTGTTGCGGTCGCGGGTCCAGACTTCTACATTGATTTTCATGGAGCTGCGGCCGATATCCACCAGCTCGCAATAGCACCCGACCTGCGAGCCGATGCGCAGGGGCGAGAGGAATTCCATGCGGTCCATGGCCACGGTGGCGTTGCGGCCCCGGGAGATACGGCCCGCCAGGGTGCCGGCGGCGGTGTCCATCTGCTGCACCAGCCAGCCGGCGTAGATGTCACCGTTAGCGTTGGTATCGGCGGGCAGGGGTACCACCTGGATCATCAGCTCGCCACGGGGGGTGGGTCTGTCGCCGTCATAGTCGGTCATTGAGCGTTACCTGTGTTGTTATTTGCTGAGCATGGTATTCATCACATCGGCGTGTGCAAGTGAAATCGACAGATAACTGGAAATTATTTCTGCGGGTGTAACAAACCTGTCATACACTTTCAGGAATCTGCCAACCATCGGATCACCCGACGCCAATCAACCGATGGAGACTCAACGTGATGAAACTGAAGACAGCATTTGCAAGTGTCGCCCTGGCAGGCAGCATTGCAGCCGTATCCACCCCGGCCATGGCTCGTGACACAATCAACATTGTCGGTTCCTCCACCGTTTATCCGTTCGCCACCGTGGTAGCCGAGCGTTTCGGTCGTAACACTGACTTCCCCACCCCCAAGCTGGAGTCCACCGGCTCCGGCGGCGGTCTGAAGCTGTTCTGTGAAGGTGTGGGCACCAGCCACCCGGATATCACCAACGCTTCCCGCCGTATGAAGAAGAGTGAGTTCGACAACTGCCAGTCCAACGGCGTTGAGGAAATCACCGAAGTGCGCATCGGCGCTGACGGTATCGTCATGGCCAACTCCAAGGAAGCGGAAAAGCTGGACCTGAGCCTGAAGCAGATTTACCTGGCCCTGGCCAAGCAGGTTCCGGATCCTGATGGCGGTGACAAGCTGGTGGACAACCCGTATGAGGAGTGGAGCGAAATCGACTCCAGCCTGCCGGATATGGAAATCAGCGTAATGGGTCCGCCTCCCACCTCAGGTACCCGTGATGCGTTCGTTGAGCTCGCTATGGAAGGGGGCTGCAAAGAGTTCGACATGATCGCCAAGATGGAAGATGAGGACGAGGACAAGTTCAAGACCGTATGTCACAGCATGCGTGAAGATGGTCACTTCATCGAGGCCGGCGAGAACGACAACCTGATCGTCCAGCGCCTGGCTCAGGACGAGGACACCCTGGGCATTTTCGGCTACAGCTTCCTGATGGAAAACGAAGGCCAGATCCAGGCAGCCACTATCAACGGTGTTGAGCCGACTCCCGAGGCCATTTCCGAGGAGGAGTACCCGGTTGCCCGTTCACTGTGGTTCTACATCAAGAATGCCCACGTGGGAACCGTTCCCGGCATCGAGGAATACGTGGCTGAGTTCACCAGCGAGAGCACCTGGGGCGACAACGGCTACCTGGTTGACGTTGGTCTGATTCCGCTGCCCCGTGAGGAGCGCGTGGCTTCCGCCAAGAAAGTCAAGAACCTGGAGCCGATGACCGGCAACGAGCTGTAAGGCTCTTGTAGATCAGGGAAGATGAAAGCGCAGGAACGCGGACCTGAGAGGGTCCGCGTTCCTTTTGTTACATTCAGGTGAATTTTTTTGTTCGCCAATCTGGCAGAATAGACCCCCCAGAAAATTCAAGGCCATTTAAACAGAGACGGTTATGCAGACGGCTTATCTTTTGCCCCTGGTTCTGGTTCTCGCAGTGGTTGCCTACGCCCTCGCCTATATGCGATCCCGGGCTGTGGCAGCGCCTCTGGGTGGTATCAGAAATCTCAAAGCACTCCCTTTCTATTACGCGGCCCGGGCGTCGCTGTGGTGCGCCATTCCGGCTCTGATAGTGCTGGCGGCCTGGGCGGGTTTCGAAGCTAAGGTTATTCAGGGCATCGTGATTGCCTCCCTGCCTCCGGAGGCATGGCCCAGCTCTCCCGGGCAGGCCAGCCTGATACTTTCCCAGATCAGTAATGTTGCCTCTGGCAGCCTTGATGCGGACAAGGTGCCGGACCACATTGCCGGGGCGGCGTCGGTGCTGGAAACCCTGAGAGACCAGAGCACAAACTTCAAGACTGCTCTGGTGCTGCTCATTGCCGTGGTGGGCGCCACCTTTGCATGGACCCGCATTGCGCCGCACATTAACGCCAGGGTGCATGTCGAGACGACCCTGCGCCGCATTTTCTTTGTGTGTGCGGCACTGGCCGTACTGACCACTGCGGGCATCGTGTTTTCGGTGATACTGGAGACGTTGCGTTTCTTCGGCAGGGTTCCGGTGTCCGAGTTCCTGTTTGGTACCTCCTGGAGCCCGCAGACAGCCCTGCGTGCTGACCAGGTGGGCTCGGAGGGGGCCTTTGGTGTTATCCCGCTGTTTACCGGTACCCTGTTGATTTCCGCTATTGCCCTGCTGGTTGCAGTGCCCGTTGGCCTGTTGTCAGCGATCTACCTGTCCGAATACGCCAGCAAGCGCATGCGCTCAGTGGTCAAACCGGTACTGGAGATGCTGGCGGGCATACCTACCGTGGTCTACGGTTTTTTTGCCGCCCTGACCGTTGCGCCGTTCGTTCGTGACCTTGCCGAAACGGTCGGGCTGGAGGCATCTTCCCAGAGTGCTCTGGCGGCCGGCCTGGTGATGGGCATCATGATCGTGCCGTTTGTTTCATCGCTGTCAGACGATGTGATCAGCGCGGTACCCCAGGCCATGCGGGACGGCTCCCTGGCGCTGGGTGCGACTCAGTCGGAAACCATGAAAAGGGTTATTTTCCCGGCGGCGCTGCCTGGCATTATCGGGGGCATCCTGCTGGCGGCATCCCGTGCCATTGGCGAAACCATGATTGTGGTGATGGCGGCAGGTCTGGCCGCCAACCTCACGGCTAATCCGCTGGAATCGGTGACCACGGTGACGGTGCAGATTGCCACCCTGCTGGTGGGTGACCAGGAGTTCGACAGCGCCAAGACGCTTTCGGCCTTTGCCCTGGGCATGCTGCTGTTCATTGTCACGCTGCTGCTGAACGTCATTGCTCTCAAGATCGTACGGAAATATAGGGAACAGTATGAGTAATCAGAGTTCTCAGGCGGAAATCGTCCGCAATTCCCTGAAGCGTCGGTACCGCAAGGAACGTCGGTTTCGCTGGTACGGCATATTGGCGATTTTTATTGCCCTCGCTTCCCTGCTTACGCTCTTTGTGGACATCATTGCCAAGGGCCATACCGGATTTATAAAGACCACGATCACCCTTGAGCTGGATCTTGATTCCGAGATGATGTATCTGGAAGACCCCACGGATGCGGACGAGAGATCTATGGCCGACTTTAATGCGCCGATTATCGCTGCATTACAGGAGCACTTTCCGGAAGCGGAAAGCGCATCCGAAAAGCGCGAGCTGTTGCGACTGGTTGGGAATTATGCGGCCAACGACATCAGTGACCGGCTCAAGGAAGACCCGGATCTTCTGGACACCACCCAGACCATGGAATTCCTCGCCCATGACCGGGTGTCGGTCTACGTCAAACACGCGGATAATCCCCGATACAGCATCAAGCTGTCCGACCAGCAGCAGGAGTGGGTGGATGAGCTGATGGAGAAAGGCGTCATCGAGACCGGCTTCAACGATGTGTTTTTCAGCCGGGGTGACTCCAGAGAGCCTGCCAATGCCGGTGCCCTCGGGGCGATTGTCGGCTCACTGCTGACCATGCTGGTTACCCTGGTGATCTCTTTTCCTGTCGGTATTGCGGCAGCGGTCTATCTGGAGGAGTTTGCACCCAAGAACCGGATTACCGATTTTATCGAGGTCAATATCAACAATCTGGCGGCGGTGCCCTCGATTATCTTTGGTCTGCTGGGCCTGGCGGTCTTTATCGGCCTGTTCGGAATGCCCCGTTCAGTCCCTCTTGTGGGCGGCCTGGTACTGGCACTGATGACACTGCCCACCATTATTATTTCCAGTCGGGCCGCCATCAAAAGTGTGCCGCCCTCGATCCGGGAGGCCGCCGAGGGTATTGGCGCTTCCAAGATGCAGGTGGTGCTCCATCACATAGTACCGCTGGCGATGCCGGGCATGTTGACCGGCTCCATCATTGGCATGGCCCAGGCCCTGGGTGAGACAGCCCCGCTGCTGCTGATTGGTATGGTGGCGTTTATCGTGGATGTGCCAGACGGTTTTCTGGATTCCGCCACCGTGCTGCCGGTACAGATCTACCTCTGGGCGAGCAGTTCCGAGCAGGGTTTTGTGGAGCTGGCCTCAGCCGGCATCATGGTATTGCTCACCTTCATGATCAGTATGAATGCACTGGCCATCTGGCTCCGGAAGCGCCTCGAGCGCCGGTGGTAAGGAGAAAACTATGAGTGTCAATGAGACGATTGCAAGCGCGGCCGGGCGGCCGGAAGAGACCATCATCCCGGTGAAGGATCCGGTTGAGGAGTCGGATGCGCAGTCCGCCCTGGTGGAGGAAGGCAAGACCGTGGGTACGCCCTACGTTGATGACCCTAAATTCAAGCTTCGCAACGTGGAGGTCTTTTACGGGGAGGACCGCGCGATCAAGGACGTCAGTCTTGATATCGCCCGCAAGGAGGTGATTTCGTTCATCGGACCTTCCGGCTGTGGCAAGTCGACATTCCTGCGCTGTCTGAACCGGATGAATGACAGCATCGAGGCTGCCCGGGTGAAGGGCCAGCTGTTGCTGGACGACGAGGACATCTACGCCTCGAAGCGGGATGTGGTGGAACTCCGTGCCCGTGTGGGCATGGTATTTCAGAAGCCCAACCCCTTTCCCAAGTCCATCTATGACAACGTGGCCTATGGCCCCCGGATTCACGGCCTGGCCAACCGTAAATCGGACCTGGATGAAATCGTCGAAAGCAGTCTGCGCAAGGCGGGCCTGTGGAACGAGGCAAAAGACCGCCTGGATGCCATAGCCACCGGCATGTCCGGGGGGCAGCAACAGCGTCTGTGCATTGCCCGGGCCATTGCGGTGAGCCCCGAGGTGATCCTGATGGACGAGCCCTGCTCGGCGCTGGACCCCATTGCCACCGCCAAGGTGGAAGAACTCATCGCGGAGATGTCTGAGAGCTATACTATCGTTATCGTGACCCACTCCATGCAGCAGGCGGCCCGGGTCTCCCACCGTACGGCCTATTTCCATCTGGGCCACCTGGTGGAGGTTAACGAGACCAACAAGGTGTTCACCGCCCCCGAGCATGAACTGACCGAGTCCTATATTACCGGTCGTTTCGGCTGATCCGGTCACGTTAACAAGGAGCAGAGAATGGCAAACAAAAATGAAGATACCTACGGAGATCATATCTCCCACCAGTTCAACGACGAACTGGCCCAGCTGAAGAACGATTTCCTCAGGATGGGTGGTCTGGTTGAGCAACAGACCCTGGACGCGGTTGATGCCCTGATCGATGGCGACGGTTACGCTGCCGATGAGATCCGTGCCCGCGACAAGGTGGTGGACCAGATGGAAATAGAGCTGGACGAGGAGGCCACCCGCCTCATCGCACGGCGTCAACCGGCCGCCCGGGACCTCCGCCTCGTCATTGCGGTGATCAAGATGGTGGCAGACCTGGAGCGTGTCGGTGACGAGGCCAAGAAGATCGCAAAATTCGCGCTGACACTGGCGGAGGAAGGCAAGGCCCCCAGGGGTTACGTGGAGGTCCGGCATATCGCCAACCATGTGACCAGCATGCTTCACGATGCCCTGGACGCCTTCACCCGGCTGGATGCGGAGCAGGCTCTGCGGATCATGCGGGAAGACAAGCGGGTGGATGAGGAGTACCAGGCCGCGGCCCGGACTCTGCTGACCTTCATGATGGAAGATACCCGCAATATTTCCCGGTGTATGGCGGTTATGTGGGTGCTGCGGGCCCTTGAGAGGGTGGGTGATCACGCCTGCAACCTCGCCGAGAACGTGATCTATATGGTGGAAGGCGCAGACGTTCGCCATACGTCGCTGGAAGAGGCCGCGAAGGTGGTTGGTCGGTAGAAAATCGTATGTCATGATATTACCTTCTGGTATATGCTTAGAATTAAATCTGAGTACCGGAGGTAAGATCATGTCCAGTCCCATCGTCCAGCCATTCTTTGACGAGCCCACCAATACCTTCAGCTATGTGGTCCGTGATCCGGACAGCAACGCCTGCGCCATTCTCGACTCGGTACTGGACTTCGACTACGCTGCGGGCCGCACCGGCGTGCGGTCAGCGGACGAGATCGTCGCCTATGTGGAGCGTGAAGGCCTGGCGGTGCAGTGGATACTGGAAACCCATGTCCACGCCGATCACCTGTCCGCCGCGCCCTACCTCCACGACCGGCTGGGCGGTCAGACCGGCATCGGCGCCCACATCGTGGAAGTACAGGACATCTTCGGCAAGGCTTTCAATGCCGGCACCGAATTTGCCCGCGACGGCAGCCAGTTCGACCGCCTGTTCGAGGAAGGCGACACCTTCCGCATCGGTGCTCTGGAAGGCCGGGTGTTGCACACCCCGGGACACACGCCGGCCTGTCTGACTTACGTCATCGGAGATGCAGCGTTCGTGGGAGACACGCTGTTCATGCCGGACTTTGGTACGGCCCGTTGTGACTTTCCCGGGGGCGATGCCCGGACCCTCTACCGATCCATTCAGAAGGTGCTGGCGTTGCCGCCGGATACCCGCCTGTTCCTGTGTCATGACTACAAGGCGCCTGGTCGTGACACCTATCACCATATGACGACCGTGGCCGAGCAACGGCAGGCGAACGTGCATGTGCATGAAGGGGTCAGCGAGGATGAGTTTGTGCAAATGCGCACCGAACGCGACGCCACCCTCGACATGCCACGGCTGATCCTGCCCTCGGTGCAGGTGAACATGCGGGCGGGCCATATGCCGCCGGCGGAGGACAACGGGCAGGTTTACCTGAAAGTGCCCGTTAACCGGTTCTGAGGTCAGCCATTGTGAAGCTGACCCGCTTCCTGCCAGTGCTGGAATGGCTGCCACGCTATAACCGGGCCACCCTGGCCAGGGATCTGCTGGCAGCGGTGATTGTCACCGTCATGCTGATTCCCCAGTCGCTGGCCTATGCCATGCTGGCGGGTCTGCCACCCCAGGTGGGGCTGTATGCCAGCATGCTGCCCCTGGTGCTGTATGCGGTCTTCGGCTCCAGCCGTACCCTGTCGGTGGGGCCGGTGGCGGTAACGGCACTGATGACAGCTGCGGCCCTGGGCAAGCTTTTTGAGCCCGGCTCCGGGGAGTACATTGCCGGGGCCGTGCTGCTGGCGGTCATGTCCGGCCTGATGCTGGTGCTGATGGGCCTGTTCCGGCTGGGTTTTCTGGCGAACTTTCTCAGCCATCCGGTGATTTCCGGGTTTATTACCGCTTCGGGCCTGGTTATTGCGGCCAGCCAGCTCAAGCACCTGCTGGGTGTGACGGCTGACGGACACAATCTGCTGGAGCTGATCGTCGCACTCCATGGGCAACTGGGCAGTGTTCACGGGCCCACCCTCGCCATTGGCCTTGGCGCGCTGCTGTTTCTGGTGGCGGCCCGGCGTTTCCTGCAGCCGGCGCTGGTGCGGCTGGGTCTGACGTCGTCCACCGCTGGCCTGCTGACGAAGACCGCACCGATTCTGGCAGTGGTGGCCACCACCCTGCTGACCTGGTGGCTTGGCCTCGACAAGGCCGGCGTTGCCGTGGTGGGAGACATCCCCGGCGGATTGCCCTCGCTGGTGATGCCGTCACTGGACATTTCCCTCTGGCAGCAACTGGCGATCAGTGCGTTGCTGATCAGTGTGGTTGGCTTTGTGGAGTCGGTGTCCGTGGGCCTGACGCTCGCGGCCAAACGGCGGCAGCGTATCGACCCGGACCAGGAGCTGGTGGGGCTGGGCGCCGCCAACCTGGGTGCGGGCTTTTCCGGAGGTATGCCGGTTACCGGTGGCTTCTCCCGCTCGGTGGTCAACTTTGATGCCGGTGCCGAAACGCCGGCGGCGGGAGTCTATACCGCCATCGGTATCGCCCTGGCCACCCTGCTGCTGACGCCGGCCATTGCCATGCTGCCGGTGGCCACGCTGGCGGCCACCATCATTGTGGCCGTGGCGACATTGATGGATTTTCCCGCCATCGTCCGTACCTGGCGCTATTCCCGGTCCGACTTCGTGGCCATGCTGGCCACCTTACTGCTGACCCTGACCTACAGCGTGGAGGCGGGCATTGTGGCCGGGGTGGCCCTGTCGCTGTGGCTGTTCCTGTACCGAACCAGCCGGCCCCACAGCGCGCTTGTGGGCCGGGTGCCGGGCACAGAGCATTTCCGCAATGTCCGCCGCCACCAGGTGGAGACCCACCCTGAACTGGCGATGCTGCGGGTGGATGAGAGCCTGTACTTCGCCAATGCCCGCTTCCTGGAGGACTGCGTGCTGGACCTGGTCAGCACCCAGCCGCAACTGAAAGACGTGGTGCTGGTGTGTCCGGCGGTGAACCTGATCGACGCCTCGGCCCTGGAGAGCCTGGAAGCCATCAACGAACGCCTGCGTGACAGCGGGGTCCGCTTGCACCTTTCGGAAGTGAAGGGGCCGGTGATGGACCGTCTGCGGGACACGTCCTTGCTCAGGGAACTGACCGGCAGGGTGTACCTGACCAGCTATCAGGCCTGGCAGGCACTGGTGAGCTCAGACATGGCCGGCCAGCAGGCGCTGGCGGGTGATGTCGGCCAGCACCCGTAGCGGCGGGTCTTCGCATTCAAGGATGTCGACGCAGTTGCGGATTGCCTCTGGCGGCAGGCTGTCGGGCAGCAGGCTGTCGACCTCCCGGCGCTGGCAGTGCCGCTCCAGCCAGTCCGGGTTCCAGGTGCTGTTGCGCTGGTCGGGGAACAGGGCCACGTAGGCGATGCCGGTTTCCACCAGGTCCTGGAAGAAGTGGGAGCCGAAGGAGAGGTCCGGCACCATGCCGTTGCCCATGTCGGCGATTTCCACCAGCAGCGAGACCCGGCTGATGTCCGCGAACCCCACCGGCACCCCCAATTCCGGGCTGCTTGTGCCCCAGCGTCCGGGGCCGGCCAGCATCAGGTTGAAGTAGTCCGGCGTGTGGCGGGCCAGCCGGCCCACCAGCCTGGCCACTTCGTGTTTGCCATGCAGGCCCAGGGCACTGTAGGGGGCTGCCTTGACCAGGATGATGCGGTGAACGGCCAGGTTGATGTTGCCCCCCATGAAATGTCCGTCGCTGGCCATCAGCAGCTGGCGCGGGTCGGGGTGCTCCGGCAGGGGTACCGCCTGGCGGTCGCCGATGGTGGCCAGGGGCCGGCATTGTACCGGGTTCAGCCGCACCGGCACCTCGCTGTCGTCCAGGTGGACCGTGAACTCCACGTCCACCGGATGATCGTAGGCCCGCTCCAGGGTAACCAGCATCTGCCTGGTCAGGGCAATGAACGGGCTCTGGCGGATCAGGGGGCGGAAGGTCAGGCGCCAGACCGGGGCGCTCAGGCCCAGTTCCCGTGCCCGCCGGCTGGCGGAGCGGTCGGTTTCCGCCAGCCGGGCCAGGGGCAGGTGCGGGGCTTCCCGGGCCAGCGAGGCCAGGTCGACCGTGGTCAGCCCCGGCCCGGTGACATCCAGGGCGTCCACCAGATGCTGGCTAAAGCGGTAGTTTTCCTCCAGGCTGCGGAAGGGCTGCTTCAGGGGCTGGTCCAGGGCGATAACCCAGGCATGGTCACCCTCGATCCGGTCCACCGCCCGGGTCCCCAGCCCCATGACCAGCCGCAGCATGCCGGCCTGAGGGTCCATGTCCGGGGCCCACACAAAGGTATTGCGGGACACCCCCACGGCGGCGGCATCGGGCAGATAGAAGCGGTCATGAAAGCGCCCGTTGACCCGCTGGATCAGCAGCGCCATGGGCTCCTCCGCCTGTTCCAGGTTGCGGCTGCGCCGGTAGCTCAGGGCGTCCTCGCTCATGGTGGAGGCATACACCTGGCGGATGGCGTTCTCCAGCGCCTCAAGCCGCTGCTCGGGGTCACCCTGATTGATCAGGAACACGCTCTCGTACTTGCCGGCAAAGGCGTTGCCAAAGCCGTCTTCCAGCAGACTGCTGGAGCGCACCAGTATCGGGTACTGGCCGAAATGGTCCAGTGTACGCACCAGCTCCGGGCGGACTTCCGGCGGGAACTTTCCGGCCAGGATGGCTTCCCGCAATGCCGGCGCCTCGTCGAAAAAGCCTTCCCGGGTGCGGTGCCGCATGATCGCCGGCCAGAGCCCGTTGTGCACCAGAAAGGCATACCAGACGTCCGATGCCAGAAACATGGAGTCGTGGGCGTCCAGCACGTCGCGCCAGGTCTCCGGGTCGTCCCGCATCAGGATGGCCCGCGCCAGCAGCATGCCCACCGCCTTGCCACCGATATAACCGCTGCCGATGGTGCGGTTGTGGATGGCGGTGAGGTCGCCAAGGGCCAGGTAACGCTGGGCGAGGTCGAGTATGCGGGGATCGCGGCTGATCAGTACCTGCAGGATGCGGCGGACCAGCGCCTGGGCGGGCTTGTCATCGGTTGCGCCGGAGTGCTCCTCCGCCTCCAGGAAGAGCCGGTCCCAGCCGTCCAGAAGTTGCTGGGTGGCGTGGGCCTGCTGTTCGATGGCAGCCTGCAGCCGGGTGGCACTGCTGCTGTCGGTGACCGGTACGAAATCGCCGTCCCGGTAGCGGTGGGGCAGAAACATGGTAGGCGACTGGCGCTGCCACACCTTGACCGGCTGCACCTGCATGTCGTCTTCGGCCCGGTAGACATCGATCATCACCTGGGTGGTGGCACGGATACGGTCCAGGGTCTGCCGGGAATGGCGCTGGGGCAGCAGGGCGAACCAGGCCACCGTGTCCAGCTCGTACAGGAACGGGCAGATCACCCGGAAGAAGTAGCCCACCATGGTATCGGTGGCCCAGGCATTGAGCAGGTCGCTGAGGCAGTCGCAGACGTAGAAGGCGCCCCGGCCCCAGGTTTCGACCAGTTCCCAGATGCGGGCGGTGAAAGATTCGAAACCGTCCCGGGCGTCCACTTCAATAATGCGGATGCCGGGGGCGGACGCCAGCAGGGGTTCATGCTGGCCAAAACGCAGGTAGATGATCTGGCGGCCGGCGGCGGTTGCCGAGTCTACGAAGGGGGTGACAAAGCGCCGGTAGTCATCCAGGTCAGTGACCCGCCAGACCACGTTGTCACCGACTCTCAGGCCATCGAGCACCTGGTCCAGCCCTGGCAGTCCGGTGGAGATTGCCGGGCTGGCCTGAGTGTGGGTGACGTCCGCCATGTCAGATCAGGCCCATGGCGTCCATGGCCCGGGCCACCTTGATAAAGCCGGTGACGTTGGCACCCAGTACGTAGTTGCCTGGCGCGCCAAATTCTTCGGCGGTTTCAAAGCAGCCCTGGTGAATATTGGTCATGATTTCCTCCAAGCGTGTCTCAGTGTAGCCGAAGGTCCAGGAGTCGCGGCTGGCATTCTGCTGCATTTCCAGTGCACTGGTGGCCACCCCGCCGGCGTTGGCCGCCTTGCCGGGGCCATAGGCCAGTTTAGCCTCCTGGAAGATTTCGATGCCTTCCGGGGTGGTGGGCATGTTCGCCCCTTCCGCCACGGCGATACAGCCGTTCTCCACCAGGGTTCTGGCATCGGCGCCGTTGAGCTCGTTCTGGGTGGCGCAGGGCAGGGCCACATCACAGGGCACGTCCCAGATGTTGCCGTTTTCCGTGTAGCGGGCGTGCTTGTGAACCTCGGTATAGGCACTGATGCGGCGACGCTCCACTTCCTTGAGGCGTTTCACCGTGTCCAGGTCGATGCCTTTCTCATCGACTATAATGCCTCCGGAGTCGGAGCAGGCGATCACCCTGGCGCCCAGCTGATGGGCTTTCTCGATGGCGTAGATGGCGACGTTGCCGGAGCCGGAAACCACCACGGTTTTGCCGTCGAGGGAGTCGCCCCGGGCCCGCAGCATTTCCTGGGTGAAGAACACGGTGCCGTAGCCGGTGGCTTCGGTGCGGGCGCAACTGCCGCCCCAGTCCAGGCCCTTGCCGGTGAGCACGCCGGACTCGTAGCGGTTGGTGATGCGCTTGTACTGGCCGAACAGGTAGCCGATCTCGCGGCCGCCCACGCCGATATCACCGGCAGGTACGTCGGTGTGCTCGCCCAGATGCCGGTAGAGTTCCGTCATCAGGCTCTGGCAGAAGCGCATGATCTCGTCGTCGGACTTGCCTTTGGGGTCGAAGTCGCTGCCGCCCTTGCCCCCGCCGATGGGCAGGCCGGTGAGGGCGTTCTTGAAGATCTGCTCAAAGCCCAGGAACTTGATGATGCCCAGGTACACGGACGGGTGAAAACGCATGCCGCCCTTGTAGGGTCCCAAAGCACTGTTGAATTCGACGCGGAAGGCCCGGTTGATGTGGATTTCGCCGTTGTCATCCTGCCAGGGCACCCGGAAGATGATCTGTCGCTCCGGTTCACAGATGCGCTGGATGATTTTCTTTTCCGCGAACTCGGGGTATTTCACCAGCACCGGACCCAGGGTCTCGAGCACTTCGTGAACGGCCTGGTGGAACTCGGATTCGCCCGCGTTGCGGTACAGTACTTCCTGAAAGATGGGCTCAAGCTTCTCGTCTAGGCGTGCCATTCAATTCTCCTGCAAGGGTGAAGGGGGAAATAGTTGTGAAAGAGGCTGATTGCACCATGGTTGGGCACCTTTGGCAAACGGCGGTTGATCCGGAGCACCCGCCGCTTCAATCCGGTGCCCGGCTGTGGCAGTCTGTCGGCCGCAAACCGACGGGTCCCGTGACCACCGGGCGAGGCTCTTTATGGGACTGACCAACGACCTGTTTCCGATCTGGTTGCTGCTGCTGACCGCGTTGCTCTTCGCCGGCATCCTGCTCCGGGCCATCCGCCAGACCGACTGGCACTGGCTGCGCAATAACCAGCGTGCGCAACACTGCCTGTTCGGGGCAGCGGTTGCGCTTGGCTTCCTGTGGCAGCTCCGGGCCGGCCTGTCGCCGGGGCTGAGCATCCATTTCTTCGGTATGACGGCGGTCACGCTGATGCTGGGGTGGCCCCTGGCGGTGTTCAGCGGGCTGATGGCCCTGGTGATCGTTGTGATCACCGGACGGGAGCCGGCGGGTCTGTTTGCCGTCAACGGGCTGATCACGGTGATGGTCCCGGCGCTTGTGACCTACGGCATCATGCGCTGGGAGCGCCGGCGCAACTTTCGCAATTTCTTTGCCTACATTTTCTTTTGCGGCTTTTTCGGTGCCGGCGCCGCCGTTGCTGCAGCCGGTCTGACCATGGTGGCGCTGCTGTGGCTGACGGGAGCCTATGACTGGTACCACCTGCAGCATGACTACCTGCGCTACCTGCCGCTGTTCATCCTGCCGGAAGGATTTATCAATGGCGTGGTGGTCACCGGCCTGATGGTGTTTCACCCGGAGTTACTGACCACGCTGGACCAACGCCGATACCGGTAATGCCGGGTTCAGGTTCTGCCACTGGTGAACCCAGTTGGTGATCTCGGAAGCGGCCATGGGCCGGGCCACACCGTAGCCCTGGATCAGGTCGCATCCGCTGGACCTGAGCATTTCCGCGTGCTGGTCAGTTTCCACCCCTTCGGCGAGCACGTGACGGTTGAAACGCTGTGCCATGTAGATCACGCTCTCAACAATGGCCCGGTCGCTGTCGTCCTCCAGCATGCGCGAAATGAAACTGCGGTCGATCTTGATCACATCCACCGGCAGGCTGCGGAAGTAGCTCAGGGATGAGAAGCCGGTACCGAAGTCGTCCAGGGCGATCTGCACCCCGAGGGCACGGCATTCGTTGATGACCTGGCTGGCCCGCTGCATGTCGTCCAGCGCCGTGGACTCAAGGATCTCCAGAGTGATCAGCGCAGGATTCAACCCCGGGTGGTCCTTGAGGTACCGTTGCAGGAAGCGTGTGAATCCAGGCGCCAGCAGGTGGGCGGCACTGATATTGATGCTGACCCCGAGCCTCTGGCCGGTGCTGGCCCAGCTGGCCTGTTGCTCCAGGGCGTGCCGTAGCACCCACTGGCCGAAACGCTCTTCCAGATGGCTGCCTTCGATGTAGGGCAGGAAGCTGACGGGCGCAAGCAGCCCCCGCTCCGGATGGCGCCAGCGTACCAGCGCCTCCATACCCACCACGGCGGCGTCACTGAGGCGGATCTGGGGCTGGTAGTGGAGCTCGAATTCGTCCCTGGCCAGGGCGCCGGTCAGCTCGGTGAGCAACTGGCGCCGTTGCTGGAGGTGTTCGTCCAGGGTGGGGTCGAAAAAGTGATAGTTGTTGCGGCCTTTTTCCTTGGCCGAATACATGGCCTGGTCGGCGTGGCGCACCAGTCGTTCCGCATCGGACGGATCGTGGGGGTAAAGGGAGATGCCCATGCTGCCGGTGACATTGGCGGTGGTGGGGCCGATGGACAGGGGCTCGCGTATGGCATTGAGGATACGCTGGTATACCCGCTCATCATCCAGGTTCCGCAGCAGCAGTACGAACTCGTCGCCGCCGACCCGGGCTACCGTATCATCGGCACGTACCGCCAGCCGCAGGCGGTTGGCAACCGTGGCCAGGGCCCGGTCACCCAGACCCTGGCCCACCTGGTCATTGATGACCTTGAAGGCGTCCAGGTCCAGATAACACACCGCCAGTGCGTGATTATGAAGGTCGGCATGCTCCATTTCCCGCTGCAGGCGCGAAATCATCAGCTGCCGGTTGGGCAGGCCGGTAAGGGCGTCATAGTTGGCCGCCCGTTCCAGTTCCTCGGCGTGATTCTTAAGCGCGGAAATATCGGAGAAGGTGGCTACGTGATACCAGTCGCCGGGCTGATCCAGGTGTACCCGGGTGATGGACAGGAACTCCGGGTACTCATCGCCGTTGCGGCGCCGGTTCCAGATCTCGCCCCGCCAGAAGTTGTGTTCATTGATGGACCGCCACATGGCCCGGTAGAACTCCGGTCCCTGCCGGCCCGAGCTCAGCATGTTGGGGTTGCGGCCAATGGCCTCCTGCCGGGAATAACCGGTGATGCGGGTGAAGGCGGGGTTGACGTCAATGATCTGGTTGTTGCGGTCGGAGATCACGATGGCGTCGTGACTGCGCTCGAACACGCTGGAGGTGATCTTCAGCCGCCGCTCCAGCGCCTTGCGCCGGGTAATATCGATCTGGATCGCAACGAAGCCGCCCTCGGGGTGGTCGGGATGGGTATCCCGCTCGATGGGCGAACACACGACCCGCACCCAGAAGGGGGTGCCGTCACGGCGATAGTTGAGCAGGTCCTGTTCGAAGCCCTCACCCCGGGCCAGAGCCTCCCGGATCTCCGCGACAGTGTCCGGGTCGGTATCGGTACCCTGCAGCAAGTCCCCGGGTTTGCGGCCGACGGCCTCCGCCAGAGTATAGCCGGTCATTTTCTCGAAGGACCGGTTGGTCCAGACGATCCGGCGCTCGTGATCAGTGATGATCACGCCATTGGTGGTCTGGTACGCCACCTGGGCCAACAGGTGAGAGTCGGGCGGACTCTGGAGGTTGCTGGTGCTGTCGTCCATACTCTGGGCTCGGGCCGTTAAAAAATGAAAATGATTGCTGCCCTGCGTCAGTATAGACGTCCGTGTTGCTACGGTAGTTAGTACATTATTGTTGAGCGCGCTAAATTAAACAACACTATAGATGTTTGAGGTACGACCATGTCTGAAGTAAAGGGTTATGCTGCCACCTCGGAACTCTCCGGACTTGCGCCATTCAGCTTCCGCCGCCGCCCCCCACGGCCCGATGATGTGTCCATCGAGATCGAATTCTGTGGTGTGTGCCATACCGACATTCACTTTGCCGAAAATGACTGGGGCCGGACAAATTACCCGGTGGTACCGGGGCATGAGATTGTCGGTCGTGTCACCGCTGTAGGAAATGATGTGAGTCAATTCACAGTTGGAGACCGGGTCGGCGTCGGCTGTATGGTGGATGCCTGCCGTCAGTGTACCTCCTGTGAACAGGGAATTGAACAGTACTGCCGTGAGGGCATGACCCCCACCTACAATGGCGAAGACCGCATCGACGGCGAGCGCACCTATGGCGGCTATTCCGAGCGCATCGTGGTCAGCGAGCGTTTCGTGGTACGGGTGCCGGACAAGCTCGACCCGGCCACGGCGGCGCCGCTGCTGTGTGCCGGCATCACGACTTACTCGCCTCTGAAACACTTCGGCGTGGGCAAGGGCCACAGGGTGGGCATCCTGGGCATGGGAGGGCTGGGCCATATGGGGGTCAAGTTCGCCCGCGCCCTGGGGGCGGAAGTCACCATCTTCACCCGCTCCGAGGCCAAGGTGGCGGAAGCCCGCAAGCAGGGGGCGGACCACGTCATCATCTCCACGGATCCGGACCAGATGGCCGCTGCCGCGGAGAGCTTCGACTTCCTGCTGGACACCATTCCGGTCCAGCATGATCTTAACCCCTACCTGACCCTGCTGAAGGTGGACGGCACCCATATCCTGGTGGGCATGATCGAGCCGGTCGAGCCGGCGGTGCACTCCCGCAACCTGATCGGAAAGCGGCGTATTCTCACCGGGTCACTGATCGGCGGCATGCCGGAGACCCAGGAAGTGCTGGATTTCTGCGCCGAGCACGACATTGCCTGCGATATCGAGATGCTGGATATCCGCAACATCAATGACGCCTATGAGCGCATGAAGAAGGGCGATGTGAAGTACCGGTTCGTGATCGATATGGCGTCCCTGAAAGAGACCTGAGGGCCTCCCGGGCTCATTCCCGCCAGCGGGAGTGCTTGCCCAGCTTGCGCTGCAGGGTTCTGCGGTGCATGTTCAGGGCCCGGGCGGTGGCGGAGATATTACCGTCATACTCGGCCAGCACCCGCTGGATGTGTTCCCACTCCAGTTCCTCCACGGAGGGAGGCTGGCTTCGCAGTTCCGGCGCCGGGTGGTCAGGCTCGAACCCCTCGATAATCTGGTCCGCCGTCACCGGCTTGCACAGGTAGTTCACCGCGCCCTTGCGCATGGCTTCCACAGCTGTGGCGATGCTGCCATAGCCGGTCAGGATCAGCACCTCCAGCCCGGGCCGTTTCTCCAGCAGGGCCGGCAGTAACTGCAGGCCACTCTCACCGGCCAGGTTCAGGTCCAGTACACAGCGACGGGCACCACTGGCGCCCAGCTGGCTCAGAGCCGCTTCAGGGTTGTGGGCCTGCACGCAGTC
>JBMCIH010000002.1:0-22169 GCA_048617055.1 Marinobacter sp.
CTGATCCGGCAGGACGTACCCATCATGATCCTGATCAGCGCCGTGGCGGCCGCCATGGCCTGGAACGGCACCCTGGCCACCTGGGAAGCGGCGTTGCTGGTCGCAGGCCTGATTGCCTACACAATATTCCTGTTCGTTCAGGGTCGGCGCCAGGGCACGGAGCCGGTTGACGACGACGTGGCCGGCCTGCTGCAGGCGAAAGTGCCGGCGTGGAGCAATATCCTGCTGGTGGTGGCCGGGCTGGCACTGCTGGTGATGGGGTCTCGCTGGCTGGTACAGAGTGCCGTCACCATTGCCGGTTCACTGGGCGTGAGTGAGGCGGTTATCGGCGTTACCGTCATTGCCGCCGGTACATCCCTGCCGGAAGTGATGACGTCGGTGATGGCCACCCTGCGGGGCCAGCGGGATATCGCCATAGGCAACGTTGTCGGCAGCAACATATTCAACCTGCTGTGCGTGCTGGGCCTTTCGGGTCTCGTTACCCCGGAACCGCTGGTGGCCGGCAGTCAGCTGGCGTCGCTGGACATTCCGGTGATGCTGGGCGTGGCCCTGCTGTGTCTGCCGCTGTTCTTCACGGGCGCTGCGCTGACCCGGTTTGAAGGTGCCCTGTTCCTGGTGCTGTACGTCAGTTATGTCTGGTATCTGGTGGCGCTGACGCTGACGGCAGACTATCTGCCCACGCTTCAGGCATTGCTCGGATTCGGGCTGATTCCAGCGGTGGTGGTCCTGGTGACGGTGCTGCTGGGCCGGGATCTGCTCGCCCGCCGCAGCTGACACAAGGCGGGGCGAGGGTTATGGCGCCCACTGGTTGCGCTGGCGCAATTTGCGGCTCCAGCGCTGCTTGGCATACCGCCTCAGATTGGACACATTGTCGGTTTCGTCCATGATTTCCGTGCCCAGCAGGGTTTCCAGTATGTCTTCCAGGGTAACAATGCCGAGCCAGGTGCCCAGTTCGTCGTAGACCACCGCCACGTGCTGGCGTTCCCTGAGCATCTCAGAGAACAGGAACTCGATATTGGTGGTGGCCTTAACCCGTTTGATCGGACGGAGGCTGTCCATCAGGGGAGCGTCTGTGTCCGCGGAAAGAACATCGGCCTTGTGGATATACCCCAGGGCCTCGCCCTCTTCATCCAGAACGGGATAGCGCGAAAAGGGCCTCTTGCGCACCATATCGAGGAAGCTGTCCAGGGTGGTATCCGGGGAGATCACCTTGCACACCGTACGGGGTGTCATCACCGCACTGACCTTGATCTCGTGAAACCGCAGCACGTTCTGGATGATGCGGCGCTCATCCTCGTCCAGCGCCTGCTGGTCCCGGCCGATCTCCGCCAGGGCACTGATCTCGCCCCGGATGTCGGTGGCGTCTTCACCTGAGGCCAGGCGGCGGGTGACCTGCTTGGACAACCATACGAACGGCAGCAACGCCTTGACCAAAAAGCCCAGTGAGGCGGGCAGAAAGGGCGCGATACCACGCCAGTATTTTGCGCCAATGGTCTTTGGGATAATCTCGGAAAGAATCAGTATCGCAAGCGTCATGATCGCCGAGGCAGCCCCCAGCCAGGCCTCTCCGAAAACGACGGCCACCTGGGCGCCCACCCCGGTGGCACCGGCGGTGTGGGCCACCGTGTTCAGGGTCAGGATGGCCGACAGGGGATCGTCAATCTCATCCTTGAGTTTGCGTAGCCGGACGAACAGGTCGGGCCTGTCCTGTCTCAGGGACGCTATATAACTCGGAGTGATGGACAGCAGTGAGGCTTCGAGTAAGGAGCAGAGAAAGGAGAAACCGATAGAGATAGTGGCAAACAGAATCAGGAGCGTCATGCAGACCCGGTCCGGAGAAATAAAACTGAATGGTAGCTTGGTACGAGGGCCATGTGAAGTCGTGAGAATGCCGTGTGCCGGCCGGACCAGCCAGGCGCGAGAAATGGCACGAAAACCGGTATAGTTCTGCAAAGTCCGCAAGATGAGATAAAAACGACATGCTGTTTGCCATTCTGCTTGGTGCTGCCATTGGGTATGCCTTTGGTAAACTGCCGGGGCTGTTCATCGGTGCCGCCCTGGCGGGCTTTTTGGTCAACCGGCTGAAGAAGAAACTGGTGGGCCGCCTGAGGGACATGCAGTCCGGGTTCATCGAGTCGGTGTTCGCGGTGATGGGCGCCGTCAGCAAGGCGGACGGCGTGGTGACCCGGGATGAGATCCGCATGGCCGAAACCATGTTCGAACGGTTCCATCTGAATGCTGGCCAGCGGGAGAGCGCAAAAGCCGCCTTCAACCGGGGCAAATCAGCGGACTTTGACCTGGACACGGAGCTCGGGCGTTTCCGCCAGGTCTGCAGCGGCCAGTCGGCCCTGTTGCAGATGTTCCTTCAGGTTCAGGTGTCCGCCGTGGCGGCGGATGGCGAGGTGCACCCGGCCGAGCATGAGATGCTGGTTCGGATCGCCCGCGGCCTGGGCCTGCCGGAAAGCCTGGTGGACCAGCTGGAAGCCACCCTGCGGGGCGCCCAGTCAGGCACATCCGGTGCCCGCCCGTATTCCACCACCGATCAGATCAATGACGCCTACAGGACCCTGGGTGTCAGCCCATCGGTCAGCGATGCCGAGCTCAAGCGCGCCTATCGCAAGCTGATGAGCGAGAACCACCCTGACAAGCTGGCCGGCCGGGGGTTGCCGGAAAGCATGCGGAAGCTGGCCGAGGAGCGGACCCGGGAGATCAGCCATGCCTATGATGTGGTTCGTGAAGCCCGGCAGAAGAGCGCCTGATACAAGTCCCGGCCCATTGGGCGAGTGAACAACTCCCGGGCCCGGTTCACTCATCGTGGAGCAACCTGGTTAGCCATGCGCATGATTGCAGATGCGCATCAGGTGTTGACCGATTCTGGGTGATCATCTAGTTTGAAATCTGTCAGGGGCGTCGCCAAAGGGTGGTCGTTGCTCCTGGCCAGATAACAACAATCACTCTTGGAGTTCACACTATGGTTCCCTTCAGTGCCCCCCGCACTCTGGTTTCCCTTGCTACGGCCCTTGCTCTGGGTGTTTCCGCCGGCGTCGCCCAGGCAGAGGATTACGAACTGCCCCGGCTGCTGGTGATTGGCACCCCTGGCACCTCCAGCGGTAGTTTTGCCTCTACCAATGGCTGGGCTCCGGTGCTCAAGGACCAGACCGGTACCAACACCCGGATCGTGCCGGAAGACAGTGAAAGCCAGCGGTACAAACGGCTGACGGAGCGGCGTGATATCACCATGAGTTCCGTATCGGCGGCGGAGATGCGGTTCCAGATTGAGGGCGTCGGTGCCTATGCCGGCATGGAGCCGGTGGCCCAGCGAATGGTATGGCACCACAACGACACACCCTGGGGGTTTGTGGTATCCGGCGATTCAGACATTGAAACCATGGATGACCTGAAAAAAGGTGATGTCCGGGTTGCCCGGGGCGAATTTTCTCCGCCCATGATAACTGCTGTAGAAAAGGCCTTACCTGCCTACCTGGGTCTGACTGAGGAGGAAGCCGAAGACGTACTGGAATTCGTTCCCGCCAGCAGCTATGTGGAAAACTGCCGCTCGGTGGTGGAAGGCAAGGCCGACGTGGCCTACTGTGCCACCATCAGTTCGGTACTGTCGGAAATGGAAGGAGCCCCCGACGGCATCCGGTGGCTGGATATGGACGTGGATAACACCGAAGCCTGGGATGGATTCCTCGAACACCGGCCGATGGTCGTGCCCACCACCATCGCCATGGGGGTGGACAGTGCCAAAGGCGTCGACGGGCTGGCTTCCAACTTCGTTTACTCCGTGCCCGCGGATGCGGATGACGGCTTTGCCTACAACCTGGCCAGGTGGTTCCACGAAAGCTTCGATGATTACAAGGGCACTCATCCGCTGGCCACCCGCATGGACCTGGAGGTTTTCCGGGACTACCTGGATCGCTCGCCCATTCCGGTTCACGAAGGCACTGTCCGTTACCTGAAGGAGATCGATGTCTGGACGGAAGAGGACGAAGAGTGGAACCAGGAGGCCATTGAAAAGATGGACGCCTGGATCGAAGCCCGTCAGGCCGCCCTGAAGGAGGCCCGAGAGGAAGGCATCGACATCGACCATAAGGACGACGACTTCATGGCCATTTATGAGAAGCACACAGAGGACCTGGAAGGGTTCCGCTCTCGCCTCTGAGTCCCATCCCCGATCTGTCCCCCGGCCGTGACAGGGAAAGTCGCGGCCGGAATACCGGCCTTTCCCGAAGTATTCCCGCTACGGGAGCTCTTACTCCTCCCTCAGGTCCTGATCGCCCGTTAACGCTTAGGCCTCCCCAGCAGAGGGTATGCCAGCTCGGATGCTGTTGGATTGTCATGAAGTAAATCCTGAGTCGGGCGTCCCAGGATTTATTCGGTCACGCCTTAGTGATACGCTTACCTGACAGCTGTCAGGATTCGGTTTTCCGTTGCTCCCCATGGATGATAACTTGCAGTAACCACCAATGAGGTTGTTCATGTCGAAGTTGACCCCCACCCGCTCTCTGTTATCCGTGGCCACGGCCATTTCCATCACCCTGTCCGCCAGCGTCGCCCACGCCGAAGACTACGATCTGCCCCGTATGCTGGTGATTGGCACCCCGGGCACGTCGAGCGGCAGTTTTGCCTCCACCAACGGCTGGGCGCCGGTGCTCAGGGATCAGACTGGCACCAATGCCCGTATTGTCCCCGAGGACAGCGAGGCGCAGCGCTATCGCCGGCTGACGGAGCGCAAGGATATCCAGATCAGTTCCGTGGCCTCGGCGGAGATCCGCTCCCAGACCGAGGGTGTGGGCGCCTATGCTGCCATCAACCCGGCCGCCCAGCGGGTGGTCTGGCATCACAACGATACCCCCTGGGGCTTCGTGGTATCCGGCGACTCCGACCTGGAAACCATGGAAGACCTGAAGAAGGACGAAATCCGTGTTGCCGAGGGCGCCTTCTCGCCGCCCATGATCACCGCCGTACGCAAGGCCCTGCCGGCCTACCTGGGACTGTCTGAGGAAGAGGCTGAGGAACTGATCACCTACGTGCCCGCCAGCAGCTACGTGGAGAATTGCCGTTCGGTGGTGGAAGGCAAGGCTGATGTTGCCTACTGTGCCACCGTGAGTTCTGTGCTGTCGGAAATGGAGGGCTCCCCCGGCAGTATCCGCTGGCTGGATATGGACATAGACAATACGGAAGCATGGGAAGGCTACCTGGAGCACCGCCCGATGACGGTTCCGGTCACCATCGCCATGGGGGTCAGCACCGCCAAGGGCGTGGACGGACTGACGTCCAACTTCCTTTATTCTGCACCCGCCGATGCGGACGACGACTTTGCCTACAACCTGGCCAAGTGGTTCCATCAGAGCTATGACGATTACAAGGGCTCCCACCCGCTGTCCTCGCGAATGAGCATGGAGGTATTCCGGGACTATCTGGATACCACACCGCTGCCGGTGCATGAAGGCACGGTCCGCTACCTGAAGGAAGCCGGCGAGTGGACGGAAGAGGACGAGGCCAGGAACCAGAAAGCCATTGAAAAGATGGACGCCTGGGTCGAGGCTCGTGAGGCGGCGCTGGCGGAAGCCCGGGAGAAGCGGATCAAGCCGGCTCAGGACAACGAAGAGTACATGGCCATCTTCGAGAAGCACACCGAGGGGCTGGAAGGTTTCCGCACCCGTCTGTAACGACCGATTCGCGATTCGGACACCTAGACCAGGGCAGGCCTGCTTGCCTGTCCTGGTTCAGGTCTGCGATCATCCCATTCCAACTAACACAAAAACGTGACTCGTATGACTCAAACCCCTTCTTCAGATCAGGCAGTGATCGAGCACGAATCCGAGGTAACCCGCCTGGGTGACAAGTATTCGTGGCAGAGTATTGTCTTCGTTGTTCTCAGTGTATGCGGTCTGCTGGCCGGGTTGGCCTACATCTTCGGTTTTACCTGGCAGGGACAGCGCCTGCTTGAGGGTGAATACTACTGGACCTTTATCGGCTTTTTTGCGGCTGCGGCCTTTATCGCACTGCCTGCGCGCCCGGGCCAGACCAAGGTGCCTTTCTACGATATTATTGCCGCCATCGTGGTGCTGGCGATCAGCTTCTACTTTGCCGCCAATGCCTGGGACATGGTTCAGGCCGGCTGGAGCAACCTCTACCTGGGGGTTGTGGTATGGCTGATGATGATGGAGCTGGCCCGCCGCAGCGGGGGCATCCCGTTCCTGCTGGTGGTAGTGCTGCTGGGGCTTTATCCGCTGGTCGCGGATTACTTTCCCGGGCTGCTCATGGGCATTCCCTATCAGTTCGAGTACATGATCGAGGCCCATGTCTTCCGTTCCGAAGGCATGATGGGGATTACCACCAAGATCGTCGCGGAAATCATCCTGGGCTTCCTGGTATTTGCCGGTATCCTGCTGGCCACCGGGGCCGGTAACTTTTTCATTGATCTGGCGAACGCCAGTTTTGGCCGCTACCGGGGCGGGCCTGCCAAAGTGGCCGTGGTCGCCAGTGGTTTCATGGGCAGCCTGTCCGGTTCTGTATTCTCCAACATCGCCGGTACCGGCTCCATCACCATCCCCACCATGAAGCGAGTCGGTTATCCGCCTCATTACGCCGGCGCCATAGAGGCCTGCGCATCCATGGGGGGCGCGGTCATGCCGCCGGTCATGGGGGCGATTGCCTTCGTTATGGCCATCACCATCGGTGTGGACTATGCCACCGTAATGATTGCCGCAATTATTCCTTCCCTGCTGTTCTACTTCGGCCTGCTGCTGCAGGTGGACGCCTATGCGGCCCGCACCGGCATGAAGGGCATGCCCAGGGAGCAGCTGCCTTCTGTTCGCAGTGTCCTTCTGAAGGGCTGGCCGTTCCTGTCGGTCCTGCTGTTCCTGATCTGGGGCCTGCTGTACATGCGCTGGGAGTACTACACCCCCTGGTACGCCTGCCTGCTGATGATCGGCCTGTCCTTCCTGCAGAAGGACACCCGTATGACGCCGAGCCGGCTGTTTGACGCGGTTCGCCAGATTGGCGTGCTGATCACCCAGACCGCAGCCATCATCCTGCCCATCGCCTTTGTGGTGAGTGCCCTCACCATAACCGGGGTAACCGGGTCCGTGACCTCCGGCCTGGTGAGCCTGGGTGCCGGCAACCTCTACCTGATCATCCTGTTCGGCATACTGGCCTGCTTCATCATGGGGATGGCGGGGCTCGCCATCGTTGCCTACATTTTCCTGGCGGTGACCCTGGCACCGGCCATTACCCAGGTGGGCGGCCTCAACACCATTGCGGTGCACTTCTTCATTGTGTATTACGCCATGCTGTCGGCAATCACGCCTCCGGTCGGGGCTGCGGCCTTCCTGGCGGGCACCATCGCCGGCGCCAAGCCGATGAAAACCTCGATTACCGCCATGCGACTCGGGGTGGTGATCTACTTCATTCCCCTGTTCTTCCTGTTCCAGCCGGCGCTGGTGCTGCAGGGTGACCTTACACCACTGCTGTACGTGCTGCCGTCCATCGTGGTGGGCATCATGATGATCTCCGGCGGACTTGAAGGTTATCTGCTGGGGGCAGGCAAGGTGCCCGGAATGGTGCGTCTGCCACTGTTCGGTGTGGGCTTCGCGTTCAGCTTCCCGGGTTTCTGGACCACCATTATCAGTGGCGCCCTGGCGGTGCTGCTGATCGCCTATATCTGGAAGGAGAACAAGGCGAACCCGGCTGTGATCTGACCCAGGGTGTGCCAGGGATCCCTGGCACACCGACCCGGCCGCCGCCGCGCGGCTTTTCCCTTACGACGGGCCGGTTTGCGGCCCGTCATTTTCCGGTTCCCGGGCGGATCCGGTGCCCTCGCTCAGCAGTTCACTCTCCGCCAGACTGGTTATCATGGCTGTAATGGCCCCGGCGACCGTGTCGACCACCAGGTCATTGTCCAGATCCTGGTGCAGCCAGTCCCTCAACGGTCCGAAGCCGGCCAGAAAAATTACCAGGTTGGCCATGATCTGCGCCCGCGGATCATCTTCCGGCAAATGGCTCAGGCGCTGTATCTGTTGCGCCAGACGGCCAATGGTCATTTCGTCCCGGGCCCTCATGGCCTTGCGATCTTCCTTGGTCAGATGAGGAATGGTGCGGTAGGCGAGCAGGGTACCTTTGCGCTTCTTGCTCCAGTACTCCCTGAGATAGTCGGCAATGTTGTCCTTCAGGGGCCGGTCCGGGTGATCTTCCAGCAGGTCGGACAGTGACGGTGCCCCCGAGCGGAACCATAACCGGTTCAGGAGCCGGCGCAGAATGTCGTTCTTGTTGGCAATGTAATCGTAGATGCTGGCCTGATTGACGCCGGAGCGGGCACAGATATCCCGGATGGTGGTCGAGGCAAAACCCTTTTGCAGGAACAGTTCCAGTGCGGCGTCGCAAATCTGGTCCCGGCGCCTTTCGGCGAGGGAGCGGTTGCGTACCACTGACACGGTGGCCTCCAGAAGTTCCTCGGAGAGGGTGTCATCCGGTACTTGCTTGTCGTCGTTCATGGGGTTGTTGTTTTTCCTGACGAGTGTCAGAGCAGTGTAGCGCCCGGGCCCAAAAATTGAAAATCGTTCATTTTTTGCCGGGCAGTTGAGGATCGGGGGCTTTGCCGTCGCTCAAAAATACAGGTAGTCTGACATGTGTCAGGATTTTTCCTGGAGCGTTTCTTCGGAATGCGACAAAAACAATATTCTCTGGAGGTAAGTCATGCGAATGCCGTTTCTCAAGCCCGCAATGCTATCGTTGGCCGTAACCCTGGGTGCCACAGGCACAGCGATGGCCGACTACGACGATCTTCCCCGCCTGCTGGTGGTTGGCACGCCAAGTACCCAGACCGGCAGTTTTGCCTCAACCAATGGCTGGGCAGCTGTTTACCAGGAGCAGACTGACAAGTCGGCCCGGATTGTGCCCGAAGACAGTGAGATGCAGCGTTACAAGCGCCTGGTTGAGCGCAAGGATATCGCCCTGAGTTCGGTCACTGGTGCCGAAATGCGTTATCAGCTGGAAGGCATCGACAGCTACATGAATGCCAAGCCGTCCGCCCAGCGCATGGTTTGGCACCACAATGACACCCCCTGGGGGTTCGTGGTTTCCGGTGACTCGGACCTGGAGTCCATGGAAGACCTCAAGGATGGCGACCTCAAAGTGGCCCAGGGCGCCTTTTCACCGGCCATGACCACGTCTGTACGGGAGGCCATGCCCGGTTACCTCGGGCTGAGTAAGGATGAGGCCGAAGAGATGTTCAACTACGTGCCTGCCAGCAGCTACGCCGAAAACTGTCGCTCCGTGGTGGAGGGCCGGGCCGACGTGGCCTGGTGTTCGCCCATCAGTTCCGTGCTGTCTGAGATGGAAGGATCGCCGGACGGCATCCGCTGGCTGGACATGGACGTGGATAACAAGGAAGCCTGGGAAGGCTTTCTGGAGCATTCTCCCATGTCTATCCCCGCCGAGATCGCCTTTGGTGTTGACAGCGCTGTTGGCAAGGGCGGTCTGACCTCAAACTTCATCTATGCCTCGACCCCGGAAACCGATGCGGACATGGTGTACGCACTGGTCAAGTGGTTCCATGAGCGCCATGATGACTACAAGGGTTCCCATCCCCTGGCCAGCCGCATGAACCTGGATGTCACCCGGCAGTACATGAAGAACTCGCCTCTTCCCGTGCATGAGGGCACCGTGCGCTACCTGAAGGAGATCGGCGAGTGGACCGATGAGGATGAGAAACGCAACCAGGCCGCCATCGAGCAGGTGGATGCCTGGGTCGAGGCCCGTGAGGCGGTGCTGGCGGAAGCCCGCGAGAAGCGCATCGAGCCTTCCGCCGACAATGAGGATTTCGTTGCCATCCACGAGAAGCATACCAAGGACCTGGAAGGCTTCCGCTCACGCCTGTAACACGCGGTCTCCAGGGGGAGGGCACGGGCCCTTCCCCTGTTCATCTGCTGTTGCCTCCTTTGGGGCAGAGAAAAACCGGTTGCCGGCGGTGAGTTCCCGTCCTGTTGCTGACGGGGTACCATAGCGCCATACCAATCCCTTCACACCCGTTCAAGACCGACCGTTGACCCCCGACATACCGCCTGATCCCGACGACAACCAACAGCAGGAGGCTCGCAGGAACTTTTTTGTCGTCTGCCTGGCCCTGACCTTCGGCTTCATTGTCTACTCCATGCTGATCGTCGCCGTGCCGGTTTACGGGCTCCGCCTGGGGGCTTCTCCGCTGGTGCTCGGCGCTGTGCTCAGTACCCAGTACCTGTTGCCGCTGATGTTGGCCATCCCCCTCGGCACTGTGGTGACCCGCCATGGCGGCCGCGCGACGCTCATCAGCGGCGCCGCGGTGATGGTAATGGGATTGCTGTCCATGCATTTCTGGTATGGCTATCCCGGGCTGGTGCTGGGACAACTGCTGGTGGGACTGGCTCACCTGCAGATGGTGCTTGCCGCCCAGACCATTATCTCCAACCTGGGGACCGGTCCACGGCTGGAGCAGTATTTTGGCTGGTACTCCACCTGGCTCTCCGGTGGCCAGGTGGTTGGCCCCCTTTTGGCGGGCCTGCTGTTGAGCCAGGGGCAGGGTACCGGGCAGGTGTTTCTGGTCATGGCACTGTTTGCCCTGCTGGGCGGGCTGGCCTGCCTGTGGCTGACAGGGCAGGCCAGAGAGGGGCTGGCAGTCAGACGCCGTGAGACTGGTTTTCGGGCCCAGTGGGCACTCATGGGCACCAGTGCCGGGGTACAGCTGTCGGTGCTGGTTACGGTGCTGGGCATGTTCGCCCTGGGCGTCTACGGCAGCTACCTGCCGGTCTACCTGGAGAGCCTGGCCATGAGCCCGGTGGTGATCGGGGTGCTGGTCAGCCTGCGGGCCGGGGTATCCATGCTGATCCGTCCATTCATGGCCCGCATGATTGCCGCAGCGGGAGGGCGTGGCCCCGCGGTGATAGTGGCATTGGGCACCCTGGCCGCCGGTATTGGCTTGCTCGGGCTGTCAGAGCAGGTGGTTGTGATCGGAATGCTGGCGGTTCTGGTGGGTATTGGTTCCGGCCTCACCCAGCCCCTGTCCATGGTGATCCTGGCCGAGGCGGTAGAGCGGGAGAAGCGCTCAGGCGCCCTGGGAATGCGCCTGATGGCCAACCGGGCGGTGCACTTCCTGGCGCCCCTGCTGTTCGGGGGGCTGCTGGAGCTGAGCGGTTTTGCGCTGGCCTTTGGCGCCTCGGGTCTGGTTATCCTGCTTGCGCTGATGATGTTGCAGCGGTGGTTCAGGGCAGGGGTGAGTCTGGGCCGGGGATGAGCCGCTTTCGCCGCTCACTTGGCCCGAAGGCACACGGAGAAACTGTGCTGAGAATGTGCCGGAGACAAAAAAGGCCGTCATCAACGAATTGAAATGACGGCCTTTGAATTGGTCGGGACGGCAGGATTTGAACCTGCGACCACCTGCACCCCATACAGGTGCGCTACCAGACTGCGCTACGCCCCGAATTGCGTCCGGAATACCTGGTGGAACAGCCGGGCTGCCCTGGGTTCCGGGCCAGTTTGGTTTCCCTCACTGGCTTAGCGGGAGCGAAGTCTACACTAGCCGTTGGCAAAAATAAACACTCGGTGACAGGTGCTGCGGGAAAATTTCAGGTGCCTGCCGATGACCATGACATTTGCGTGATCCCCTGTAGAATCCATCGGGTAATCATCCAACTACCACTGATCCGGAGTCTGGCCTTGAAGATTTCCCGCTGGCCCATGCCGTTACGCTACAGTGCCCTTGCCGTGAGTGTGGCAGGGCTGCTGATTACGCTGCCCATGGCCTATCACGCACCGCAGACCTACCTGCTGCCGGGACTGGTCTTTCTGGCACTGGTTCTGGTCGGGGTTTGGGATATGGTGCAACGGCGGCGGACCGTAAGCCGGATCTACCCGATTCTGGCCCACTTCCGCTATTTCCTGGAGTCCATCGGGCCGGAAATACGGCAGTACTTTATCCAGTCCGACACCGAGGAGCGGCCGTTTTCCCGGGAGCAACGCTCCCTGGTCTACCAGCGGGCCAAGGATGTGCTCGACAAGCGCCCCTTTGGTTCCCAGCTGGAAATGTCGAGCGAAGGGTTCGAATGGATGGACCACTCCATCCAGCCGCTGAGTATCCGGAACTCCGACTTTCGTATCACCATCGGGGCCCGGTGCGCCCGGCCATACAGCGCCAGCGTATTCAACATTTCCGCCATGAGTTTCGGTTCCCTGTCCGCCAACGCCATCCTGTCCCTGAACCGGGGCGCGCGGATCGGCGGTTTCTATCACGACACCGGCGAGGGCTCCATTTCCCGTTACCACCGCGAGCCCGGCGGTGACCTGGTGTGGGAGATCGGCTCAGGCTATTTTGGCTGTCGCAACGAAGACGGTTCCTTCAGTGAAGAGCGGTTCGTGGCGAACGCAACACTGGACCAGGTGAAGATGATCGAACTGAAGCTGTCCCAGGGCGCCAAACCCGGGCATGGCGGTATTCTGCCGGCGGCCAAGGTGACCCCGGAGATCGCGGAGGCCAGGGGGGTGCCTGTCGGGCAGGATGTCGTGTCGCCGGCCCGGCACTCGGCCTTTTCCACGCCGGTAGGGTTACTGGAATTCATCGACCGGCTGCGGGAGTTGTCCGGTGGCAAGCCGGTAGGATTCAAGCTGGCCATCGGCCACCCCTGGGAATGGTTTGCCATCGTCAAGGCGATGCTGAAAACCGGGCGCCATCCCGACTTTATCGTGGTGGATGGCGGCGAGGGCGGCACCGGCGCCGCGCCCCTGGAATTCATCAACCGCCTGGGCATGCCACTGATCGAGGCACTGTTGCTGGTTCATAACTCCCTGGTGGGGGCCAACCTGCGCGGGCAGATTGCCATAGGTGCGGCCGGCAAGATCACCTCGGCTTTCAATATGGCCCGGATTCTCGCCCTGGGGGCGGACTGGTGCAACGCCGCACGGGGGTACATGTTTGCCCTGGGCTGCATCCAGTCGCTCAATTGCCACACGGGGCGGTGTCCCAGTGGTGTGGCCACCCAGGACCCGGCCCGGGGCAACCGGCTGGATGTGGCCGACAAGAGCCAGCGGGTGGCCAGCTTCCACCGTAACACGCTGGAAGCCCTCGCCAACCTGCTGGGGGCCGCTGGCCTGAGTCATCCGTCCGAACTGGGGCCGGAACACATTGTACGACGTGTCAGCAAGACCACGGTGCACTCCTACATGGATCTCTATCCCTTCCTTGAGCCGGGCGTGCTGGTCAACGGAGGCGAGGTAAAGCACGGGGTTTTCCAGAAATACTGGGACCAGGCCCGTGCCGACAGTTTTGGTCCCCCCGACTTCGTTCTTGAGCTCCGGAAAACCAAACTGCGCTGACCTCGGACCGGTGCCCGCCCGGTTGATGGTCGTGTCTGTTTGACTTCGAAAGGATGTCTCTGCAACTGTGTACTATGCTCAGTATTGCGGCCGTGGCGCCGGAGATGGGCACCGATAACCCGGGTTACAGGTTTTCCGATGTACTTCCGCAGGCGAGGGGTGTTGCTAGCGCTTTGATTATTAGGGGTCAAAGCAATAGAATTGCCTGATTGTAACCTTGCGGGGGAGGGCTCCGCAGCGAAATGACGTAAAGCCATAGACGATGGGAGACTGCACAGTGGGCAAGGTAGTCAAAGACGAATACCAGACCGACTACGTGGCGGGGCAGGACAATATCAGCAGGTTTGGCCTCGATATTCACGCGCCGGTGTTTCCGATCACGGCTGTCCTGGTGGTGGTCTTTGTGATTGGTACACTGTTGTTCCCCGAGCGGGCAGACAGTCTGTTTGACGGAACAAAAACCGCCATTATTGAAACCTTCGACTGGTTCTTCATGATCAGTGCGAACATCTTCGTGATTTTCTGCCTGGCGCTGGTTTTTTTGCCCGTGGGCAAGATCCGGATAGGCGGCCCTGAGGCCAGGCCGGAATTCACCACCCTGTCATGGTTTTCCATGCTGTTTGCGGCAGGCATGGGCATTGGCCTGATGTTCTGGGCCGTGGCCGAGCCCACGGGGTACTACACCGACTGGTATGGTACGCCGCTGGGTGCCGAGCCTGAATCCGAGGAGGGCGCCCGCATGGCCATGGGCGGCACCATGTTCCACTGGGGCCTGCACCCGTGGGCCATTTATGCGGTGGTTGCGCTGTCACTGGCCTTCTTTGCCTTCAACAAGGGCATGCCACTGACCATTCGCTCGGCGTTCTTCCCGCTGCTGAAGGATCGCGTCTGGGGATGGCCCGGGCACATCATCGACATCCTGGCGGTTCTGGCCACCATCTTTGGTCTGGCCACCTCCCTCGGCTTTGGCGCCCAGCAGGCCTCATCCGGCCTGGAGTATCTGTTCGGTATCGGGTCCGGAATCAACGTGCAGCTGGCGGTTATCGTGGGCGTGACGTCGGTGGCACTGATTTCGATTCTGCGGGGTCTCGAGGGCGGTGTGAAAGTACTCAGTAACATCAACATGGTCCTGGCGGCGCTGCTGTTGCTGTTCGTGCTGTTTGCCGGCCCCACCCTGGCCATCATTGAATACCTGTGGATCACCACCTCCACCTATGTGGTGCACATCGTGCCCCTGAGTAACCCGTTCGGCCGGGAAGACGAGACCTTCATGCATGGCTGGACCGTGTTCTACTGGGCCTGGTGGATTGCCTGGTCGCCTTTTGTCGGCATGTTTATCGCGCGGGTCTCCAACGGTCGTACAGTGCGTGAATTTCTCATGGCGGTGCTGGTGATTCCCACTCTTGTGACCGCCGTGTGGATGAGTGGCTTTGGCGGTACCGCTCTGGAACAGATCCAGGGGGGTGTCGGTGCCCTGGCCGACGAGGGCCTTACCGAGGTCTCTCTGGCCATGTTCCAGATGTTCGAGCATCTGCCCATGACCGGGATTATCTCCTTCGTTGGTATTGTGCTGGTGCTGGTGTTCTTCATCACCTCATCCGACTCCGGCTCGCTGGTCATCGACAGCATTACCGCCGGCGGCAAGACCGATGCTCCGACGGCCCAGCGGGTGTTCTGGGCGGTCATGGAAGGTGCCATCGCGGCGGCCCTGCTCTATGGCGGCGGCGAAGACGCACTGAATGCCATTCAGGCCAGTTCCATCAGTGCCGGCCTGCCGTTCACGGCCGTACTGCTGGTGATGTGCTGGGGGCTGTTCAAGGGTCTCAGTCGCGAACGCCAGTTGCTGCTGGCGGAAGGCAAACTGTAATACCCGCCTGGACGCAATAACCGGGGCTTCGGCCCCGGTTTTTTTTACGGAATATATTGGGTCGAAAGGACCGCAGCAGGTGTTCAGGCGCCAAAGGCGGTCATGGCGTAAGCCGCCCGTTTCTCTGCTGTGAAGTGCCGACGCTTGAGGGATTCGATGTTTTTCAGCCGGGGCCGCAATCCCCGGCCGTTAGCCATCTGGATGGTCAGGCCGGGGCGGGCGTTGAGTTCCAGCAGCAACGGCCCCTCGCTCTCATCGAGCACCAGGTCCACGCCGATGTAGCCGAGGCCGGTCGCCTCGTAACAGCGGGCTGCCATGATCAGCATGGTGTCCCAGTCGTCGATGCGTATGTCGCTGACCGGAAGGCCGGTATCCGGATGCAGGAGAATCTTGCGGTTGAACTGGACGGCGTTCAGGGCATGACCTGAACCAATATCCAGACCGACGCCCACGGCACCCTGGTGCAGGTTGGCCTTGCCGTCGGAGGCCCGGGTGGAGAGCCGCAGCATCGCCATGACAGGATAACCCTGGAACACCACGATACGAATATCCGGCACGCCCTGAAACGAGTATTTCGCCAGCAGGGTTGTGGGCCGTACGAGGTCTTCCACAATGGCCACATCCGGGGCGCCCCCCAGACTGTACAGGCCCGCCAGAATATTGCTCAGGTGTCGTTCGAGGTAGTCGCCGGAGAGGCGGGCGCCGGAGGCCTTGACATACTGGTCCCCGTCCCGGGAGTGGATGACGGTGATGCCCTTGCCACCGGAGCCCTTCGAGGGTTTGATGGCGAAGCCCTCAAGCTCCAGGGCCATCTCGCTGAAATGACTGATTTCGTGTTGCTGACGGACCACCTGCCGCAGCCGGGGCGTCTTGATGTCATACTCCTCGGCCAGCAGCTTGGTCTTAAGCTTGTCGTCCACCAGGGGGTAGGCGCTGCGGTCATTGTACCGGGAAATGTAGGATACGTTGCGGGCGTTCATGCCCAGAATGCCCGCTCCGCGCAGGCGCAGGGGCGATATCCAGGTGGTCATGAAAAGTCCCTTACCGGCCCGAAACGTCGCAGCTCACTGAGCTTGTAGCCGGTGTACTGGCCCATGAGCAGGATCAGGCCGAAGGTGACCAGGTGCAGTTCCGGAAAGTTGAACGTCAGGTGCCGCGCCAACTGGGCGTCCATCAGCAGATAGGCGAGTATGGCAACCAGCAGGCTGCCAAAGCCCTGTATCAGCACCTCACGGGGGCCGTCCTCTTCCCACAGGATGGACATGCGCTCGATGGTCCAGGCGAGAATGACCATGGGAAAGAAGGTCACAGTCAGGCCGGTGTTGAAGCCCATCTGGTAGCCGATAATGCTGAAGCCGGTGGTGATGGCGATCACCAGGATGATAAGGGCGGAAATCCGCGACACCAGCAACAGGTTGAGGCTCGACAGGTAGCCCCGCATCAGCAGCCCCACGGTGACCACGGAAAGGAAGGCGATCAGCCCGGGAATCAGGGAGGTCTGCACGAAGGCAACGGCGATCAGCACCGGCATGAAGGTGCCGGATGTTCTCACGCCAATGATGATCCGCATGAACGCCACCACCAGCGCGCCCAACGGGAGTAACAGCAGCATGCGGAACATGCCCTGTTCCTCGATCGGCAGTTCATAGAGGCTCAGGAAACCCAGGCCGTTACGGGCCCCTTCCCGGGTGGCCAGCTGCAGCGCGGGAACCGACTGCTGCAGCATGGAAAAACTGATCTGGGAATCCTCCCCGCCCATGACATCGAGCAGTGACACGGCATCCTGCCGCCACAGCAGGACGTTGTCGGGCAGCCCCTGCTGGCCGGTTTCCGGATGGAAGGTCAGCCACTGCTCACCGTTATGGATCTGCAGGAACGGCCGCAGGGGCTGCAGCCGGCGGGCGTCCTCAAGCTTCAGGCCATCGGCCACCCGGGCGGGTATGCCGGCATGGTTGAGCATACGCTGGAGCAGGGGCACCGGGTCGTTGTTGTTCAGCAGCAGGGAGACGTTCTGATCCGGCTCGGGGGAGCGCATCAGCTTGATCAGCTCCCGGGTCATGCTCTCGGGGCTGGCGGATTTGGCGGCGGCCTGCTCCAGAACCTCGGCCACGGCAGTAGCCTGGGGTTCCTCCCAGAAAACCGGCTGGGGCTCAGGTTCTGTGGTCTGGATATCGCCTTCGGAGCCGTCGGGGGTCAGCTGTACGTTGAAATACAGGGTCTGCGGGCCGCTCGCCTCCTTGATGCTCCATTCGGCCCGCAGATCGCCGGAGTCCTCGATGACCGAAAACCCGTAGCCGGGCGAGGCGGCCTGCTGTGACAGCACCTGGAAGCCGGGCGGATTGTCCGGTACGTTGAGGCTGACCAGCACCTCCTCGCCCGTCGCCTCGAAGTCGATCCGTGCCTCGACCATCCAGACCGGCATCTGTTCGCCTGCCAGCCAGGGAATGCCCAGCTGAACATGGCGAACCGTCGCCAGCGTGATACCGGCGGCAACCAGCAGGAAGATGCCAAGGTAGAACGGGTGACGGGAGCGCTGTTTCAAGATGAGTCCTTTCAGTCACGTTTGACGGCGCTGGCACGGACGCTGTGGGGCAGTTCCGTCGTATATTCCGTGCCCACATCGATCAGCATGACATCCCTGAGGATATTGCGGCCGATCAGCATGGGATAGGTGAGATGCTCCCGGTCACTGAGGGTGAATTCCGCGTTCTGTTCATGGTCGCCGATGCGGAACTGCAATTCCACCACGGCGCGCCGCTCGTAGTTCTCTTCATTGGCCTGGATAATCCGCACATTGCGGACGATTTCACGCTCCAGGGTTTCAAGCTCGTCATCCGTGCCCGGCACCGGGATGTCGAAGCGAACCCAGTCCTGGCCATCCCGCTCGAAGCGGCTGACGTTGCGGGCGTCCATGGAGGAGGTTTCGGCACCACTGTCGACACGGGCATCGTAGATAAAACCCGGTCCCACCAGGAAGGCCTTTTCCACCTCGCCCACCACCAGCTTGCCCTTGACCCGTTCACTGGTGCCGGTATCGCGGGCTGGGTCAACGGTACAGACCGGTGCCTGGGGAGCCGGCGGACATTCCGGCGGCTTGACCCTGGCGGTAATGGTGTCCAGGATCTGCCGGGTCGACTCCTGTTGAAGTTCCTTCAGTTCCTGATGCTGCTGGTCGCCGGTGCTCTTGAGCTGGGCCAGGTCGGCTTTCTGGGTCGCCACCGCGTCCTGCAGACCCTGCATATCATAGCGTTTGACAGAAACCGAATCCGCCGCGCAGCCACTCAGCAGGGCGGTCAGGGCAAGCAGGGACGCTGCAGGCAGCTTGGATGTCGAAAACATGTTCTCTCTCTGACTGTCCAGGTCGCGCGGATTATACATGAACGTTCCTTCGTTCGGGATTTACGTTAACTTCACGGTTAATCCCGGCAACAGGTACGGGTAGATATCCGTTCCGGTTCAGCGGTCACAAACCGGGCCGGGGACTCTCAGCCAGGGACCGGAAATTGGCGTATAGTACGGACAACCGTAAGCGGATGAAAAGTCCGGGTCCAGAGAACGCAGGAGAGTTACACCTTGAAGTCCTTGTGGGAGCAGATTATCGGTCAGCCAGTGGCGCTGGCAATCGTTGTTGTACTTATTGCTGTGGTTCTGATCCTGTTGACGCGCCTCAGGGCTGTTCAGCGTCAGCTTGCCCGGGAGTGCAGCGCCCGGGAGGAAACCGGCCACCGGCTTGCCGGCAGCCATCATGACCTGGAGCTGCAGCAGCAACGGCTTGACCAGGCGCTGGCGAAGGGCGAGGAACTGGCGGAGAAAGTCGCCGACCTGGAGCACCGTACCGAGTATTGGCGTGGCCAGGCGGCAACGCTGGAAAACCGTACCGCCGCCCTGGAGGCGGAAAAGCAGGCCGAACAGACCCGGGCACAGGGACTGCTGAAGGAGTGCAGTGAGCTCAAGGTCCGCCGTGATGAACTCGCCGGCGAGCTGGAGGCTGCCCGGGTAGCATTGCGGGAGCAGGCGGTAACCCTGGAGAAGGAGCAGAAGGCGAGCGCCGAAAAGCTCGAGCTTCTGGAGCGCAACCGGGACGCCCTCAAGCAGGAATTCGAGAACCTGGCCAACCGTATCTTCGAACAGAAAAGCGAACGATTCACCCAGCAGACCCGCACCAGCCTGGACAGTTTGCTGAACCCGTTCCGGGACCAGATCCAGGACTTCCGCAAACGGGTGGAGGATGTCTACACCACGGAAACCAAAGACCGCCAGGCCCTGCGCAGCGAGATCAAGTCGTTGCAGGAGCTGAACCGGCAGATCACCGAAGAGGCGGCCAACCTGACCCGGGCCCTCAAGGGCGACAAGAAAATCCAGGGCAACTGGGGCGAGCTGATCCTCGAGCGGGTACTGGAGAAATCCGGCCTGCGCAAAGGGGCGGAGTATGATACCCAGGGCAGCTACCGGGACGGCGACGGCCAGCTGCTCAGACCGGACGTGGTGGTGCATCTGCCGGACCAGCGCAACCTGATCATCGACTCCAAGGTGTCCCTGCTGGCCTACCAGCAGTGGGTGACCGAGGAGGACGAGGTCCGGAGGGAGAACCACCTCAAGGGCCATGTCGAGGCGGTCAGGCACCACATCCGCACCCTGAGCGAGAAGGACTACAGCCAGCTCAACGGTCTGCACTCGCCGGATTTCGTTCTGCTGTTCATGCCCATCGAGCCGGCGTTCGTGGCGGCATTCCAGCATGACGAGAACCTGTTCGCGGAAGCATTCGAGAAAAAGATTATTGTAGTGACTCCAACCACACTTCTGGCCACCCTGCGGACCATCGAGAACATCTGGCGGTACGAGCGCCAGAGCCAGAATGCCCGCAAGATCGCCGACCGGGCCAGCGCGGTTTACGACAAGCTGCGGGTTTTTGTGGAAGCCATGGAGAAGATGGGCGGGCAGCTGCAAACCGTGCAGACCACCTACGACGGTGCCATGAACACCCTGACCCGGGGCCGTGGTAACCTGATCTCCCAGGCCACCAAATTCGTCGAGCTGGGGGTTCGGGTCAAGAAAGAGCTGCCCCGCACCATCACCGACCAGGCGGACGCCGGTGGGGATGACGAAGAGGGGCCGACGGGCGCAGGCGGGCCTGAAACCGGCCTTACTGAGCAGAGCGAAGACCAGGCAGCCACAGATGAGGAAAATGGGGATGTACTCAAGGAGTAGGAGGCGCAGGAAGGCTCCCAGGGCGGGGTCGCTGCCGGGGCTGGTTATGGCTGGCAGCCTGCTGCTGGTGGCGGGCGGGGCGACCGCTCTGCCACCGGAGCATGAGATCCAGCGGCTGATGCTGGCGGTGGAGGAATCCGTGGAGCAGGAGCAGTGGGATCAGGCGGCGGAATACCTGAACCGGCTCCAGCGTCTGGAAGGGGATAAACCGCCGGAATACCTGTACTACCGTGGCCAGGTCATGGCACGCTCCAGGCACTTCAATGAGGCACTCTCCGCTCTGGAGAACTACGTGGCGGGTACCGGCGCCGATGGCAAATACTATACCGACGCCCTGAAACTCATCACCCGTATTGAGCAGGAGCGTTCCAGCCAGGCGGGACGTTCCGGCCGGGAGGGCGATGAGCCGGTTGCCGAAATCGCCCCCGCCGGTGACAGTGATACGGATGCGGACGCCGCAGCCCTGGTGGCCCGGCTCAACCGTCTGTTTGACCAGGCGGGCTGGCGACGGGATGCCCGTATTATCCGCGAGGGCAGCAGCCCCGATGTTCACTACCGGATTTCGGTGACCAATGGTGAACTACGTTTTCGCGAAAGCCGGCAGAAAGACAGCCGCCGCCAGCTGAGTACGCTCACCCTGCCGGTCTATGGCATCAGCCCGATGATCGAATGGAGCTGTGAGAACGCCACCGACTCCTGCTGGATCTATGATCCCCGGGACGGTTCCCGTTTCCTGCGACTGGGCAGTGACCGCGATCAGGCTGAAACCCTGGCGAATACCCTGGGCAGCCTGATCCGTAAGCTGCAGGGTCCTGCTGGCAATTCCTGATGTCCGAAGCCGGTGTACGGGTCGAAGATGGGCAACATTTCCCGCTCGCCTCGCCCGCCTCAGACCAGGATTCTTTTCACGTAGCGCCCCGGCGCCTCCTCGATGACGTCCAGCTTGCTGTCTCCGGGTATCCGGGGAGCAACTTCCTCTCCCTGAAAACGGCTGACCCATTGCTGCCAGTGAGGCCACCAGGAACCTTTCTGATGGCTGGCGCCCCGGAACCAGTCATCCGCGCTGTCTGCTTCAGACTCGTTCAGGTAGTAGCCGTATTTCTGCGCCTCCGGCGGGTTGATAATGCCGGCAATATGTCCCGACTGGCTCAGCAGAAAGTGTTTCTCGCCGCTGAGCAGCCTGAAGCCCTCGAAAGTGGTTTTCCACAGTGCGATATGGTCCTGCTGGCTCGAGACGAACATGGCCGGCGTGTCGATACTGGTGAGATCGATGGGCGTACCGGCGATGGTGAGCGCGTTCGGCTCACGGAGTCTGTTGTTGCTATACATCTCGCGCAGGTAATACTTGTACATGGCCGCCGGCAGGTTAGTGGAGTCGGAGTTCCAGTAAAGCAGGTCGAACGGCAGGGGCGGCTCGCCCTTGAGGTAATTGTTGACGAAGTAGGACCAGATCAGGTTGTTCTCACGCAGTGAGGAGAAACTGAGCGCGATAAAACGCCCGTCATAGTAGCCGATTCTGTCGATGTAGTGTTCCAGGGCATCGACAACACGTTCGTTCAGATAGACACCGATCTCGCCCGGGTCGCTGAAGTCCAGCAGCGAGGCAAAGAACGTGGCGGATCTGATGCGGTTGTCACCGGTTTTCTTGAGGTGGGCCAGGGTGGTGCCAAGCAGGGTGCCGCCCACGCAGTAGCCGATGACATTCATGTCGTGCTCGCCGGTGGCCTGTTCCACCGCATCCATG
>JBMCIH010000003.1:0-21791 GCA_048617055.1 Marinobacter sp.
ATAGCTTCGGACGATCTGGATACCATCGAGGTGGCTGATTATGTAAAGCGGGCCTTTCACCGGGCGGCGCCGGAGATGACCACCATCCGGGTACCCTCGCGGGCACTGCTGGGGGGTATTCCCTCCTGCGACAACGTGATCCTGGTGCCCCATGGCATTGATCACGGGCTGGCGGAGAAGACGACCTCATCACCCTACAGCGACGCGCTGAATGCCGTATCTGTGGGGTCCATGCTGTTTGACCCTTCCTTTTTCGCCGAGGCCTCCCACCGTTTTCCGAACATGCATTTTCATATCATCGGTTGCGGTCAGCCACAGCATCCCTCCTACGGGCCCAACGTCACCGTGTACGATGAAATGCCCCATGAGGAAACCGTTCGTTACATCCGTCACGCGGACATTGGCATTGCGCCCTACCGCTCCGAGGCGGTGCCCCCCTACCTGGCGGATACCTCCATGAAGCTGATCCAGTACGATTTTTTCGGTGTCCCGGCTGTGTGCCCCCATGCCGTGGCCGGAGACTATGCCAGCCGCTTCGGTTACACCCCGGGCGATGGGGTGTCGGTTGAGCAGGCGGTGAGCAGAGCACTGGCGGCGCCCCGGGAGCCGTCCCGCCGGCATCTGAGCTGGGCGGAGGTTACCGACCGGATACTGGCGCCTGCTGCTTTTGAGGACACGGAGGTGACCGAATGACGGCCCGCCCCCGCCATGACACCTGGCCCCGGCTTCCCCTGGCAGGCTATCCGGTGACGGCCCTGACCCGGGAACAACTCATGGCACAGCTGCTGGACGATCTTGACCGGTGCCGGCGGCGGATACTGTTTTTTGTGAACACCAACTTTGTCAACCAGTGTGCTCACCTGATGCCCGGGCTGAGGCAACCGGAGGTAATACTGGTCAATGACGGTGTCGGCATGGATATCGCCAGCCTGCTCGTCCACCGGCGCCGGTACCCCGATAACCTTAATGGCACCGATTTCGTGCCTGCCTTGCTTGATGCGGTTACGGAACGTCATCCACGTGGCACGGCGCCGCCATCGGTGTTCATGCTGGGGGCCGCGCCCGGCGTCGCCAGACGGGCTGCCAGGGTGCTTGGCGACAGGGGCGTAGCGGTGGCCGGCACCCTGGACGGTTACCAGGAGTCCGCCGACGACGAACGCACGGTTGCCGCCATCAACGCCAGCGGGGCCGATATTGTGCTGGTGGCAACCGGCAACCCCCGCCAGGAAACCTGGATCCTGCAGCATGCCACAGCGTTGCAGGCCAGGCTTCTGATCGGTGTGGGGGCACTGCTGGACTTTCTGGCCGGGGAGAAGCCCCGGGCGCCGGAAACCATTCGCCGTCTGCGGCTGGAATGGCTGTATCGCCTCTCGCTGGAACCCCGCCGGCTGGCCCGTCGTTACACGGTGGATATCGGACGTTTTCTGGTTCGTTGCCTGCGGGATCGTGCGGCGGGCCCTGACCCGGCGGGACAGGGCTCCCGGAATTAACCGAACGGCATACTTGAGTTAAGGGATGCTACAGGCTGAGGTCAAGGCCGAGGGTAATCACGCTGGCATCGAACTCACGTTCATCCAGCGGTGAGCTGCGATCCAGCCAGACCGAGTTCAGGTTCAGTTCCAGACTGTCGGATACCTCGTAACGGGCTGATAAAGGGGTGACGCGGTGGCCTGCCACTCCAGGTCGACGTAAAAGCGCTGGGTTTCCGAGGCACTGTCGGAGGTTTCACCGATGGCCGGTTCCTTGTACTCGAAGCCGGTAGTTATGTCGGTTTTGTAGGTGGCTTCCCAGCGGCCTTCCACCAGCATATAGCCGCCGGTCCCATCGTTGGCTTCGCCGTCCCGGTCAAACAGGCCCAGCCGTGATTCCAGCTGGGTCCGAGGGCTGACCACCCAGATGGTATCGAGTTCCAGCGTGGTGTAGTCGTAGTCCAGGTTGCCGCGTTCGGGAATGTCGTCGGGGCGGTCCCGGTTCTGGTCCGGGTATTCCCGCTCCCCGCTGATCAGACTGAGGCTGACACTGGAGCCCTTCGAGGTGGTGTAGCCTGCCCCGGCGGAAACCTCCTCGTCGGTGTAATTGAGGGCTTCCTGACTGCTGTTGGAGTGGTCCTGATCAAGACGGCGGGCGCGCAGAGGGAACGACCAGTGCACGCCAGGCCTGATTACAAGCCCGCCCCGGGCCTCCTTTTCGGTGACCACATCCTTGTCCTCGAACTCGGCGCGGTCCACCAGCCGCTCGCGCCGGGCCCAGGAGAGGTAGGGGCTGAAGCTATTGCCAATGGCGCCGCTCCAGCCCAGGCCTCCGGCCCAGGTGGTGGTGTCGTACCTGTCCCGCTCATCATGCTGATAGCGGGCTGCCCCGGCGCTGGCGGAAAACTCCTGACGGCTGATGTCCTGTTTGAGACGAACACCGGCGTTGGCCACGGTGATCTGCTCCGGGTCCTTCTCCGGCGTCCGGTCATAGTTGCTGTCCCAGGTATGGGCCACTCCGGCGTTAAACTGGAGCCGGTCGGGCTGCCCGTCTTCCTGTGCCATGGCCTGGGTGGTGGCTGTCAGAAGTCCAGCACCCAGAACCAACGGCGTCAGTTTCCGGGAGTGGGAGAGAAAGAAAAACGAAGCGGGAAGCGGGAATGAACAATGCATCCTTGTACCCATTTGTGAGAGTCCTTGTGCCTGGCCGGTGTCCGCTGCGGCACGCCGCCTGGGGCGCTGGCAGTCGTCGATGCCGGGGCTGCCAGGATACTGATTTCACAGTAACAAACGTTACCCGAACCCGGCGGATAAAGAAAGCTGTAGCAGCCTGCGGGGGATTACGGAATGCCCCTGGCCCGGTTAATTAATCGTCATGGTTGTTGTTCATAGGTACCGGGTTATTCAGGGGTATAGTTAACCTGTCCTGAACAACTGGCGCACCGCCCGGGTACGGAAACTCTCACCCAGCCCACGGTCGCTCATTCGTTGAATCAATCCGCTGGAGGGAAGGAACCAATGGAAGGAAGTGTCGAGACGGAGTACCCGGCAGGTCCCGGTGAGGCAGGAATGGCGTTGCAGGAATCCCGGGGGCTGATCCACGACCTGGAAGCCATGGTGCCCGGTGGTGTACACCGGAACATACCGCTGGACCAGGTCAGCCGGTGGCGTGTGGGCGGACCGGCAAGGCTGGTGGTGACGCCCCGAACCATGGAAGAGCTCCAGCATGTCATGGCCTATGTCTCCCGTCACCGGGTGCCCTACGTGGTACTCGGGTCGTCGTCGAATCTGCTGTTCGCCGATGAAGGGCTCGATGTGCTCGCTATCCATATCGGCGCAAGCCTGGGCGGATTCCATGTCGAGGGCTCACGGGTCTGGAGCGAGGCCGGTATCTGGGTGCCGGGGTTCGCCCGCCGTCTGGCCCGTGAAGGTCTGACCGGTGCCGAGCATGTCTGTGGCATCCCCGGCACCCTGGGCGGCCTGATCTGCATGAACGGCGGCAGCCAGCGCAAGGGTATTGGCGACCATATCATCGACGTCACCTCGGTCACTCCCGAGGGGGAAAAACGGGTACGGACACGGGAAGAATGCGGGTTCCGTTACCGGCACTCCGTGTTCCGCGAAATCGGGGAAATCATCGTCGGTGCCCGGTTCCGTTTCCAGCCCGCGCAGGAGAGAGCGTCAGTACGGCGTGAGATGCTGACGATCCTGGGCCAGCGGCGGCGAAAGTTCCCCCGCAAGCAGCCCAACTGTGGTTCCGTTTTCGTGAGTAATCCGGCCATGTACGAACAGTACGGGCCGCCCGGTGCCGTTATTGAACAGTGTGGGCTGAAGGGTATGAGGCTGGGGGGTGCTATGATCTCGCCTTTACACGCCAATTTCATCGTCAATCATGATGGCGCGACGGCAGCGGATGTGCTGACCCTGATTGGCGTGGCCCGCAACCTGGTGCGGGAGAAAACCGGATATGACATGGTGGCGGAGGTCTGTTACGTATCGCCAGTGGGTGAGATCCTGCCGGCCCATGTCAAGGCTGAACAGTTTCGCGTTACCGCGACCCCGGAAAGAGAGCCCTCTGACGCCCGCTCTTAGTCGGGCGCCGGTTTCTCCATTGGCCAGGTGGTCAATAGGCCTGCTGGCCGACAAACCCCCGGAAGGCCGTCCACCACAGGATCTTGATGTCCAGCCACAGTGACCAGGTGCGGATGTACTCCAGGTCGTAAGCAATCCGCCCCACCATCTTGTCCATGGTTTCCGTCTCGCCCCGGAAACCGTTCACCTGAGCCAGCCCCGTGATACCGGGCTTAACCTTGTGACGAAGCATATACCCCTGGATATGGTTGCGGTAGAACTCGTTGTGAGCAACCGCATGGGGCCTGGGGCCGATGAGCGACATGCTGCCCCCCAGCACATTGAACAACTGAGGCAGCTCATCCAGCGAGGTGCGCCGCAGCATGGCCCCGAAGGGGGTAATCCGGGGGTCATCCCGGCGGGCCTGGGGTACATTGTCGCCATCCTCGCAGACCTTCATGGAGCGGAACTTCCATACCTTGATCTTTTCGCCCTTGACGCCGTAGCGGGTCTGCTTGAAGAACACCGGGCCCCTGGAGTCCAGCTTGATCCCAATGGCGATGGCAAGCATGGGGATCGCCACAATGGCCAGGATGGCGAGACTTGCCGCCAGGTCGAAAAGGCGTTTGGTCCAGGCGTGGTCGGCCAGGGGCGAGTCGTAGATGCTGACCGCCGGAATGCCCTGGATGCCCGTCAGGCGGGAGTGCAGCAGGTCAAAACTGAATATGTCTGGTATCAGGTAGGCGGATACGGTTGTGTCCGCCAGGTCATGGACCAACTCCCGTACCCGGCGTTCCGCCGCCAAGGGCAGGGTGATGAAGACCATGTCGATCTCACCGCTGCGGGCCGCCTCCTTGAGCTGTTCCAGGTTGCCATTCACCTGTACCTGATCTTCGCCCAGACGCCTGCTCCGGTCCTCGGTAAGCAGCCGGTCGTCGTAGTAACCTGCGATCTGGTAGCCCATCCATGGCAGGTTCCGGATGGCCGTGGTCACCCGCTGGCTCAGGGGAGTGGCGCCCACAATGCCAATGCGGCGCTGGGCCACCTGGCGACGGAACCGGGTGAGTATCAGGCGCCTTAACCAGTGGCAGGCGATAATGGTCACCGGGGTCAGGGTCAGCCACAGGGCGACGGCGCGGATGTTGATGCTGGATAGCAGTTCCATGGCGACAGCGAAAGTGCCCAGCACCAGTGCGGTGCCCGCCCAGGCCAGGATCAGGCGGTGGGCGAGGGCGGGTGTGGAGAAGCCCCGCCAGAGGTGGTAGACCTCGTTGCTTTCCGCAAAAAACACGAAGGCAATAATGGCGAGTACGCCAAGCCAGGTATAGGTGTGGCTCCAGGGGGTCTCCCAGATCTGCAGCACGACCCAGAGCACACAGATGACCAAAAGGCTGTCGAAGGCACGGAAAAAGGCCAGAATATTCGACCGGTGAAGCCTTATAGATGCCGTGCTTCCCGAGGCGCGGGGGAGCACAGTCGCCTTCTGCTCCTTTTGATGACTGCCCATAAATCCCTCCGTGAATATCCCTGGGTTACCCAACAGATCCGGTTGCTGGCTTCATTGGACGGGTAAGAGTCCGGGAAGCATTAAATGCGCCATGGTCACAACCTGGAACCTGATGAAATGTGGTTGTAGATTTTAAAAGAGTTTATCGGCAAAAAGACATGTCGATAAGGTGGATATAAATAACTGGCCCATAAAAAATGCACCGGTATTAGGCAGGAATTTCAATCATGCACAGTAGCCGGGCGTCTTTTATGGCGGTTGACTCTCTCTTATTAATATTAATTAACAAATTGTTTTTAATGAAAATTCTGTTTTTTGGTAAGAAAGGTTTAGAGCTGTGTTCTCTGGCTGGTCATGAGTTTATGGCCTGTCTTAATTATATGACTTATTTTGCGTCACATATTTCCGTGAGGTCTTCTTTTTATGTTGTTTAATATGTCGTCTTTCTTTTCATAAAAGCCACCCGACAGGAAGGGGATTTTATAACAGCATCTTTGGTTTTCGTCAGGGGTATGAAACTGAGGATGAGCATTGTGTTCGGGCTGGTTTGTCATCCGGGTATTTGGCTGGTGCCCTGGCACGGTCCGGGACGGACGCAGTGTGCTTCGGGGAGTCGCTCTGCAGACTGTTTAAAATTGTAACAGGACGCCTTAATACGCATATTTTTGCTGGCTATTCTGCGAACCATTGATATCTTGTGTGTTAAATTTTGGAAATCTTACGCAGTCTGGACGGATGTATTGTAATGAGTAGTGAGCGCCCCTCTGATAGTGAGCAGTACAGCGAAACCCCGACCACAACCGAAACCCAGCCCGGCGTAACCTCGGAACCCAGAGTGGTCAGGAAGTCGGCGGCCAGAAAGAGCGCCGGAGCCAAAGGGCGTAGCGGGTCCGCGCGCAAGGGTCAGAAGTCGTCGGTGCCGGCGGGCGCCCGGAGTGAAAATGCCGAGTCCTACATGTACTTCACCGAACGGGACCTGGACCAGATACTGTCGAACCTCGACCACCTCCGGGAGTCGGTGTTCCCCCGGGTCTTCACCGACAGCCAGAAGGACGAGGGCAAGCAGCAGTTCTTCCCGTCAGTGTGCCTGATCGGCCTGGGTCGCTGTGGCTCCAATATTGCGCTTGATGTGGCGGAGCTGGTCCACAGCGCCCGTTCCTACTACCTGCAGGAGCTGGATAACGAGGAGCGGCGCAGCCGTGAAAAGGAGATCGGCCCCCTGCGCTGGATCCGCCAGAGCCTCAACCTGCCTGCCGCCAACACTGTGAAACCGGTGTTCCTTATCGAACCCATGGTCATGCTGGGGGATCTGGACAAGGACATCGAAGGCCGTATCCGCTTCTCCCGCCGGGCTGACGAAAGCACCTTCCTGGAAGACTACAACAAGATGAAGATCATGGACCTGTCCGAGGTCCATGCCGGTGGCGCCGGTAACGCGCCGATCCTGGGCCAGTACCTGGCGCGGATCATCCTCAACAAGGACACCGACCACTTCTCCAACGAGGACTGGAAGTTCATTCATTCCTACCTGATTGATTCCTGCGGCATCAAGGCCAACCAGTCGCGGCTGTACTTCTACATCTTCAGTGCCGGCGGTGGCACCGGTTCCGGTATGGCGTCCGAGTTTGGGCTGGCGCAGCAGTACTCCTACATGCGCAAGACGTTCGACCCGAAACTGGAAGACCGGGACCTGGAGAACCGGGACCATTCCTTCGTATTCGAGCCGATTTTCACCAGTGGTATCTGCATCCTGCCCAACATCCAGGACAACCGCGTGGAGATGTCCGAAGCCCTGCACATCAATGCCGGTCGCCTGCTGTGCAAGTATCTGGCTGAGGAGTGGGACTTCTCCTACAACTTCGATGTGGACGAGACCCGTGATGCCGACATGATGCATCGCATCCGGCCCTGGAACGCCATGATGCTCATTTCCAACGACATCATGCGTTACGCGGAGCAGCAGGACGATGGCAAGACCCGTGATGTGGATGTCAATGCCATGGAGAAGTACGCCAACCAGTACATCTCCCAGCAGATCTTCAATATACTCACTGCCCAGGCGGTGACCACGGATTATGACGAGGATTACTTCCGCCGCGCCGGTGTGGACATCGGCGAGACCATCCGCCTGGACGCCAATGACCTGTTCATGAGCCTGGCGGGGCCGGTTGCGGTGGCCTATGCCGAATCGGTGGTGCCCACCGATGCCCACGCCACCGAGTTCCGCAGCATCAACGAGGCTTCCCGCCTCGATATCGATGACCTGTTCTTCCGCTCAATCGATCTGCCGCACTTCAACAAGGTGACAGAGGCTATCGAGGGGGTGAGCCTGCTGCCTATCGAGGCGTCCCGCTACCGGGAGGCCCTGAAGCAGTACAAGGCATCAGGCTACGACGCAACCCACCTGAAGGACCTGCACTTCTTCCGCAACTGTTCGTCCATCGTGTCCATCGTGTCCCTGCCCAAGGACTACAAGCTCTCGTACATGGACCTGAACCGTCTGAAGACGCACCTCAACGCGCTCTTCCCCAACACCACCCTGAAGCGTTACGCGCTGGTGATCGGCGCTTCCGCCAACCTGTCGCTGACCACCCTGGTGGTGAAGAGTCCGTGCCTGAGCGACGACTTCCTGACCCTGATTGTGGCCTACATCAAGCGCTGCTTCGCCAACGACCAGGCCCGCTACGACGACAGCCTGGATGAAGCCATGCTGGACTTCATCCGTTCGCCGGAGCTGGACGAGGAACTGGTGGACAGCATGCTCAACGAGTTCGAGAACCCGGCCAAGATCCTCGATACCAACTGGTACGCCATCAAGCCCATGTATGAGAAGAAGTACCGGGAAATGTGTCACGACCAGAACAATTTCGTATCCATCAATGACATCCGCCTGAGCCGGGACAACGTCAAGAAGGCCATCAAGTACCTGCGGGAAATCTACCGCCACCGTATCAGCAAGACCCGGATGATCAGCCTGAACAGCGACCGAAACGGCCCGGCAGGGCTTCCGCAACCGGGCGCCGACTGAGGCTGCGGGCGGAAGAGCCTATCAGCCCTGGGGATGCGGCGGCCAGCCGGATCCCCAGGGCTTCGATCTTTCCGCTGGGGTGTCCGTTCATCAGGCCGGTCAGCTCCTGGCGGGCTTCCGCGGAGGGTAGACCTTGCTTCTGCAACAGTTCCAGCATTCTTCCGAACACCTCCCGGGGCTTGAGCCCCTTCGGGGAGTTGCCACGCCTGTCCTCGAAAAAGTCCATCAGGGTGGAGCCGCATTCTCAGTCGCGGAATACCTCGACGATAGGCTGATCCTCATCATCCAGCCCGGATTTGAGGCCGGTCCGGTCGCCAATGGCACGGGAATGGGCAAAAAAACCAAAGGGCGACCGGTAGACTCTGCCGCAGTTACTGCAGGTCCTGGGAAGGGCGGAGTCTGACAGCGGCTGCAGGCCTTCAAACAGTTCACGTTCATCGCTGCAACGGACCGGCTCATGACTTTCAGCATAGCCAAAACCGGTTGGGCTTTGGTCGTCGGGGGTGGGCGTCTGGCACTGAAAAGGCCGGCCCCGCCGCAAACCTGGAATCGGCGGGGCCGGCAAAGGCTACCGGGAGCCAGCGCGGGGCGGCGTCAGCTTCCGTCAGGTCGTTCAGACCAGGTTGTAGAGGAACACCACGGCGATGCCCGCGGGTGTCACATAACGCAATACGAACATGAAGGCGTTATAGCCTTGTCCCCGCAGGCCGATGTCCGCCGCCAGTCCTTCCCGTTTCATGGCCCAGCCGGCAAACAGCGCTATGGCCAGCCCGCCCAGGGGCATCATCAGGTTGGAGACCAGGAAGTCCAGCAGGTCGAACACGGTCTTGCCCTCGAAGAAGGCGATAAAGCCCAGCGGGTGAACCCCCTCCCAGACATTGAAGGAAAGCACCGTGCCGATCCCGATCAGCCAGATGGCGATACCGCCGCCGATGGCGCTTCTGACCCGGCTGACCCCCTTGTGTTCCTCCAGCCACTCCACCACAGGCTCAAGCATGGAGATGGCGGAGGTAATGGCCGCCACCAGCAGCAGGGCGAAGAAGAGGGTGCCGAAGAGGGCACCGCCGCTCATCTGGCCGAAGGCCAGGGGCAGGGTGATGAAGATCAGTCCGGGGCCGGCGCCCGGTTCCAGGCCGTTGGCGAACACCAGCGGGAAGATGGCCAGACCGGCCAGCAGGGCCACGCTGGTGTCCAGCACGGCGATGGTCATGGCGGTGCGGGCGATGTTGACGTTCTTTGGCAGGTAGGAACCATAGGCCATGAGTACGCCGATGCCGATGCTGAGAGTAAAGGCTGCGTGGCCGAGGGCGGTGAGTACACCGGCGGTGGTGAGTTTGCTGAAGTCCGGGGCGAACATGAAGCTGAGGCCCTCGCCAAAGCTGCCGCTGTTCATGGCGTAGAGCACCATGACGATGAGCAGGACAAACAGCAGGGGCATAAGCGTATTGACGGCTTTTTCCAGGCCGGAACGGATGCCGCGGCCGACGATGAAGACGACCATGGCCATGAAGATGGAGTGCCAGAGCAGCAGCTCCCAGGGGTTGGCGAGAAGCGTGCCGAACTGGCCCTCGATAGCTTCGGCGTCGGCGCCGGTGAACAGGCCAGCGGCGGCCTTACCGATGTAGACGAGGGCCCAGCCGCCAATAACGGCGTAGAAGGAGAGCACCAGGAAGGAGGCGATGACGCCGTTCCAGCCGATGGCACGCCAGCCCCGGGCGGTGCCTTCGGTCCGGGTGAGGGTGCGCATGGTGGCGACGGGGCTCTGGCCGCCACGGCGGCCGATCATGGTTTCGGCGATCAGGACGGGTACGCCGATCAGGAAGATGCACGCCAGGTAGATGAGGACGAAGGCGCCGCCGCCGTTCTCGCCGGTGATGTAGGGGAATTTCCAGATATTGCCCAGGCCAACGGCGGAACCTGCCGCTGCGAGGATGAAGGCCATTCTGGAGGACCAGAGGTTGTTGGCCTGCTGGTGGGGTTGGGTCGTTTGGGTCATTGGGTTCTCCGATTAGTTGTTTTTGTCGGATCGTCGTATTTCTTCGTAGAGCCAGTTGCGGGATTTGTCCGGCTGCGGCCCACGAGTTTCTGGATTGTGCGGGAGGCGTCAAGCCGGGATGGTTTTCCGGGACACGCCGTGGATCCATCCATGGAGGCTCTTCAAAAACGTCCATGTTTTTGAAGGTCCCGGAAAACCATCCCACCTTGCCGCTGCGAGCTCCGGAGTTAATCTCAGTAGCGCTGACCGTGGCCCCGAAGTGCTACAGAACGCTCCTGATGGCATCCGCCACTCTCGGCAGCACCCGGTCATTCAGCCCCGCCACATTCACCCGGCTGGAATCCAGCATGTAGATGCCGTGTTCCTCCCGCAATGTCTGTACCTGCTCCGGGGTTATCCCGAGGAACGAGAACATGCCCCGCTGCCGGGCGATGAAGCTGAAGTCGCCCGCCGGGACCAGGGCTTCGGCGAAGGCTTGGCGCAGGTGGAGGATGCGTTCGCACATGCCATCCAGTTCGCTCTGCCATTGCTGGGTGAGGTCGCTGTCTCCCAATAGGGTTTCAACGATCGCGGCGCCGTGGGCCGGGGGCATGGAATAGTGGGAGCGGATGACGCTCAGCAGTTGGCTGGTGGCGGCCTGGCTGATGCCCGCGGTTGCGGAGATCAGCATCAGGGCGCCGGTGCGCTCCCGGTACAGGCCGAAATTCTTGGAGCAGGAGGCGGCCACCAGCATTTCCGGTACCTGGCTGGCCAGGTGGCGCAGGCCGGCGGCGTCCTGGTCCAGGCCGTCACCGAGGCCCTGGTAAGCCATGTCCACGAAGGGCAGCAGGCCCCTGCGCTGGATCAGGGTGGTGACTTGCTGCCACTGCCCCAGGTCCAGGTCGGCACCGGAGGGGTTGTGGCAGCAGCCGTGGAGCAGTACCACGTCACCGGCCTCTGCCCCTTCCAGGCTTTCCAGCATGGCGTCGAAGTCTACCTGCAATGTGTCGCCATTCAGGTAAGGATATTCGCGGATTTTCAGGCCGGCGCCACCCAGCAGGGGCAGGTGGTTGGCCCAGGTGGGGGTGCTGACCCAGACCGTGGTGTCAGCCTTGCACAGGCGCAGGAATTCCGCCGCCATGCGCAGGGCGCCGCAACCGCCCGGGGTCTGGACCACGGCAGTGCGGCCGTCGCGGATCAGGGCGTTGTCCGCCCCCAGGATCAGCCTGGCCATGGCCTGGTTATAGCCGGCGGAGCCCGCCGGGCCCACGTAGCTTTTGGTGGTTTCACCGTCGAGCAGGCGCCGTTCGGCTTCGTGGACGGCGGCCATGATGGGGGTGTTGCCGGCGTCGTCCTTGTAGACGCCGATGCCCAGGTCCACCTTGTCCGGGCGCGGGTCGTCCCGGAAGGTCTGCATCAGTTGCAGTATGGGGTCCTGGGGCAGGGGCCTGAGGGCTTCAAACATGGTTCGCCTCCTTCTCTTCGGCCAGGTGGGTGCGGATCAGGGTGGGGCGGCCGGTGTCCAGGGCCCTGTGGAGCTGCTGCTGTTTTTCCCGGATCGCCTCGGCGGCCTGTTCCCGCACCGGACCATAGCCCCGTACGTCGGCGGGCAGTTCCGCCAGTTGCAGGAAGGTATCGTAGTTGTTGGCGTTCAGCTCTTCCTGAATGCGGCTAACGAGCGCCTGGTATTCCTTCAGCAGAGCCCGGTCCAGCTTCCGGTCCGCGGAGTAACGGAACGGGTCGATGGGAGTGCCGCGCAGGCTGCGGAGTTTGGCCAGCACCTTGAAGCGGCGGAACATCCAGGGGCCAAACTTGCGTTTCTTCGGGCGGCCCTGGGCGTCAGTGCCCCGGCTCATGATGGGGGGAGCCAGGTGGAAGTGAATCTGGAAGTCGCCCTCGAAGGTGTCATTCACTTCTTTCATGAAATCGGTTTCGGCAAACAGCCGGGCCACTTCGTATTCGTCCTTGTAAGCCATGAAGCGATAGAGCTGCTGGGCCACGGCCCGGGTGAGCAGGCCGTTGGTCTGTCCCAGATTCTGTTCGGCTGTGCGGACGCCTTCGACAGCAATCCGGTACTGGTCTGCCCAGCGGCGGTTCTGGTAGGCCACCAGGTGGTTGTAGCGGGTGTCAACCATCTGGTCCAGGGTGGGTTCCGCTTTCACTCCTGCGGCCTGCGGCTGGCTGTCTGCCAGCAGGTCGGTGATTGCCTGCGGGTTGACTGCTGCCAGGCGGCCCCACCCAAAGGCTTCCCTGTTGCGGTCAATGGCCACGCCGTTGAGTTCGATGGCTTTCATCAGGGCGGCTTCGGACACAGGCAGGAGCCCTTTCTGCCAGGCGAAACCGAGCATCATGACGTTGGAGAAGACGGTGTCGCCCATCAGTTTGTCAGCAATGCCGTTGGCGTCGACGCTGGCGAAATGGTCGTCGCCCACGGCGTTACGCAGGATGTCCAGGCGTTTGGCCGCCTGCATGTCCGCGTCCCGGTAGAGCACGTAGTCCGCTGTGGGCAGTTCCGCCTCATTGGCAACGATTCGGGTATGGTTCGGTCGCAGCACGGCCAGGGCCTTCTGGGAGCTGGCCACTACCAGGTCACAGGCGATGACGGCATCAGCCTGGCCGTTGCTGATGCGTACCTGGTGCAGCCGTTCCGGTGACGGCGCCATGCGTACGTAGCTCAGTACCGTGCCGCCTTTCTGTGCGAAGCCCATAAAGTCCAGCACCGAGGCCCCCTTGGACTCCAGGTGGGCCGCCATGGTGATCAGCTGGCCCACGGTGACCACGCCGGTACCGCCTACGCCACCCACCAGCAGATCGTAGGAGCCGTTCATGGCGGGCAGCTCCGGCGCCGGGACACGGGCAAGCTTGCGGGTCAGAACCGAGCCGGTGTCCATGCCGCGGTTCTTGCGCAGCTGGCCACCCTCGATGGTGACGAAGCTGGGGCAGAAGCCGTTGATGCAGGAGTAGTCCTTGTTACAGGAGGACTGGTCGATCCTGCGCTTGCGGCCCAGCTCGGTCTGGCGGGGTATGACAGACAGGCAGTTGGACTGTACCGAGCAGTCGCCACAGCCCTCACAGACGTGGTGGTTGATGAACGCCCGCTTTGCCGGGTCCGGAAACTGCCTGCGCTTGCGGCGACGGCGTTTCTCGGCAGCGCAGGTCTGGTCGTAGATCAGTACGGTGCAGCCGGGAATTTCCCTCAGCTCCCGCTGAACCTGGTCCAGCTCGCTGCGGTCGTGAAAGGTGACGTCTTTCGGGAAGCGGTCCTTCTGCCCTTCGTACTTTTCCGGTTCGTCACTGAGTACCACCACACGTCTGGCCCCTTCGGAGGCCACCTGCCGCGCGATGGCATCCACGGTGATCTGGCCGTCCACCGGCTGGCCGCCGGTCATGGCCACCGCGTCGTTGAACAGGATCTTGTAGGTGATGTTGATGCCGGCCGCGACCGCCTGGCGAATGGCCATGGAGCCGGAGTGGAAGTAGGTGCCTTCCCCCAGGTTCTGGAATACATGGGGGTTGCCGGTGTAACGACTCTTGCCGATCCAGTTGACGCCTTCGCCGCCCATCTGGATCAGCGATTCGGTGTTTCGACCCATCCAGGAGGCCATGAAATGGCAGCCGATACCGGCCAGGGCCTTGCTGCCTTCCGGTACTTTGGTAGAGGTGTTGTGGGGGCAGCCTGAGCAGAAGTAGGGCAATCGCCTGACACCACCGGGGTCCTGGGCGGTCGTCATGGTGTTAATCTGCGCCACCTGCTCGCTGAAGTCGATGCCAAAGAACCGGCCCAGGCGGGCGGCCAGGAAGCCGGCCACCAGTTTCGGGCTCAGCTCCCCCACGTAGGGGATCAGCGGCCGGCCCAGTTCGTCCTGCTTGCCGGTGATCAGCACCTCGCCGGGGCGGTCCGGCTCAGACATATACTCCTTGATCTGGCTTTCGATGATGCCGCGCTTTTCCTCGATGACCAGCACCTCCTGCTTGCCGTGGACAAAGTCCAGCACCCCCCTGCGCTCCAGGGGCCAGACCATGCCGATCTTGTAGATATCCAGGCCCATGCCCCGGACCCTGTCTTCGTCGATGCCCAGCAGATCCAGGGCTTCCAGCAGGTCCAGGTGGCCCTTGCCGGTGGTGACAATGCCGAAGCGGGCTTCCCGATCGTTATACAGGCAGCGGTCGATGGGGTTGGCACGGGCGAAGGCCTGAACAGCAGCCAGTTTGTGCTCAATGCGGGTTTCCAGCTGGGGGCCGGGCAGGTCCGGCCAGCGGTAGTGGAGCCCATCCGCCGGCGGCGTGAAGTCATCCGGTGTGACAAACGCCGGCATTGGCGGCAGTTCCACCGAGGCGGCGCTTTCCACGGTTTCGGAGATGGCCTTGAAGCCCACCCAGCAGCCGCTGTAACGGGACAGGGCATAGCCCCAGAGGCCAAATTCCAGGTACTCGGTGATATTGGCCGGGTTGATGGTGGGCATGAAGAAGCTCATGAACGCCACGTCGGACTGGTGCGGCATGGAAGAGGAAACACAGCCATGGTCATCGCCGGCCACCACCAGCACGCCGCCGTGGGGGGAGCTTCCATAGGTGGTGCCGTGCTTGAGGGCATCACCGGCCCGGTCCACACCGGGGCCCTTGCCGTACCAGAGGCCGAACACACCATCCACCTGGCGGTTGTCATCGGTTTCCACCTGCTGGGTGCCCAGCATGATGGTGGCGGCCAGGTCCTCATTGATGGCGGGAACGAAGTCGATCCGGTTCTGCTCCGGCAGCTCCTTCGCCTGCCACAGGGCCTGGTCGTAGGCGCCCAGGGGTGACCCCCGGTAGCCGCTGACCATGCCGGCGGTGTTCAGCCCCTGCCGGCGGTCCAGGGCGGCCTGCATCAGTGGAAGACGAACCAGAGCCTGGGTGCCGGTAAGGAAGACCCGGCCGGACTCCCGCAGATAGCGGTCCTCCAGTTTGTAGTCATCCAGTTCGGGGATATCGGCGGACATGGCGCTCTCCTTTTGTTGATTTTATGAGCAGAAGTCTAAAGAGGAAGGCGCAAAATGTGCTTGCTTTCTGAACAGGGCTTGGGAGCGTTTGAGAAATAATCTTTGATAAAAGACAATATGAAGAAAGATTGTTTGATAGATATCAGGTGTTACCAAATGAAACAGCCCGAACTGGATAAACTGGACCGGCGCATCCTGGATGTTCTGCAGCAGGACGGACGCATCAGCAACCAGATGCTTGCGGAGCAGGTGGGGCTATCGCCGGCAGCCTGCTGGCGGCGGGTGCGGGCGCTTGAGGAGGGTGGTGTGATCACGGGCTACTGCGCCCGCGTGGATCCGGAGGCCCTGGGCCAGGGACTTTGCGTACTGGTGAACCTGTCCCTGCAGCGCCATACCATCGACAGCACCGCGGAAATCGAGCGGGAGGTAAGCGGTTATCCCGAGGTACTGCAGTGCTTCGCGGTCACCGGCAATGCGGATTTTGTGCTGCGGGTGGTAGTGCCGGACATGGCCAGCTACGACCGGTTTCTCAATGACAAAATTTTTACGCTGCAGGGTATCGCCCAGGTCAATTCCAATTTTGCCCTGAGGGAGATCAAGAATACCCAGACGCTGCCTGTGGCAGGCTGCCCGGATTAGTGCCATCTACCGGTCCGGTCACCTCTGAAAAGGTGTCATCTGAAATGATAAGAATTAAATGTTGGTCAGGAAGCTTCTGATTTCTTGAGTTATTCGGAGGCCGGGTCAAAGGTTAAAGGGCACTATCCAAATCCACATCGCGTTGGCACCTTGAGAAGGAAGCCGACCCTAAGGAGGGAACGATGCTTTATTGGGCTGTCGTCTTTCTGATAGTCGCCATTATTGCCGGTGTACTCGGTTTCGGTGGCATAGCCGGCACCGCGGCCGGCATTGCAAAGGTCCTGTTCTTCATTTTCCTGGTGCTCCTGGTGATCACACTGGTGGCTAACGCCATGAAGGGTCGCGGACCCTGACGTTCGGTAGGCCGACGTACGCAATGCATGAAGGGCCGGCTCAGCTGGCCCTTCTCTTTTCGGATCCATACTGCAGTGTTATAGTATAACATTATTTGTCAGCGGCCCCCTGCAATGACGCAATCGCCCCTCCGCACGCCTATTCCTGTCAGCCTGATTCTCGGGTTTCTTGGCACTGGCAAGACCACGGCCATTCTGGAACTGCTCCGCACGAAACCTGAAAATGAACGCTGGGCAGTGCTGGTGAACGAGTTCGGCGAAGTCGGTATCGACGGCGCGCTGCTGGAGTCGGAGGGTGCTTTCGTCAGGGAAGTGCCCGGGGGTTGCATGTGCTGCGTGGCCGGGCTGCCGATGCAGATCGGTCTGAACCAGCTGATCCACAAGGCCCGGCCGGACCGGTTGCTGATCGAACCCACCGGCCTGGGGCACCCCGGCCAGATACTGGCGACCCTGGGCAGCGAGCACTACCGGGACATCCTGGAACTCAGGCCGGTGCTGTGCCTGGTGGACCCCCGCCGGCTGGAGGAACCCCGGGTTACCGCCAACATCCAGTTCCTTGATCAGGTGGCGGCGGCGGATGTGCTGGTCGCCAACAAGACCGACTTGTGTACGGAAGCCCAGATCGCCCGTTTTGACCGCTGGGCCGACGGTCTGCGGCCACAAAAGGCGCTGGTCGCCCATACCCGCCATGGACGGCTGGCCCCGGAGTGGCTGGAGGGTGAAGCCGCCAGGCGTCCGCTGGCGGCCCCCCATGCCCATCACCATCACCACGGCGAGCCGGCGCCTGCTGCCGTTACGGATATTGACCAGCAACCCTGGCAGTGTCACACCAACGAAGGCCAGGGGCATTTCAGCGTTGGCTGGCGGATCCATCCCACCACCCGGTTTGATGAAACCGGCCTGCTGGCCTTCGCCCAGTCGGATCAGTTTCTGCGCTGCAAGGGGGTGGTCCATACCCTGGCAGGCTGGCGCGCCCTCAACGTGGCTGAAGGCGTAATTTCCCTGAGCGCTGTGGAAGGGCTGCCGCTGTCCCGGCTCGAGCTGATCTGCGACCGGCCTCCGGATGTGCCGGCGCTGGACCGGGCCCTGCAGGACTGCGTCGCCGGGCCTTCCCCCTGAAATCTGCGGTTTTTCGCACGCCTGCCGGAACATGTACAGTGTCTGCCGGCTGACGTATCCTGACGACCGGCTTGCCTGCCAGTAGCCTTGCGGAGCGGCAGGCAGGGACCGGCTCCTCAATGCCTCGGTAACAGGGTGTCTATGAACGTAAGCATCGTACTCGTGCTGGCCAGTATCGGAATCGCCTCACTTTTCTGCCAGTGGCTCGCCTGGCGGGTGCGGATGCCGGCCATTCTGTTCCTGCTCGCCGGAGGCATTGTCGCCGGCCCGGTGCTGGGCTGGCTGCAGCCGGAACCCCTGTTTGGGGATCTGCTGTTTCCGATGATCTCACTGGCGGTGGCGGTGATCCTGTTCGAAGGCAGCCTTACCCTCAAGTATGAGGAGATCCGGGGCCACGGCAGGATGGTGCGCAACCTGATTCCGGTGGGGGCGGTGGTGACCTGCGTGATCGGCACCCTGGCGGCGCGATGGATTCTGGATGTGTCCTGGCAGGTGGCGCTGCTGTTCGGTGCCATTTCCATCGTGACCGGGCCTACGGTGATCGCGCCATTGCTGCGGTCGGTGCGCCCGAAACAGAACCTTGCCAATGTGCTGCGGTGGGAAGGCATCATTATCGACCCGGTCGGGGCCCTGCTGGCGGTGCTGGTCCTCGAGGCCATCATTTCCTGGGGCCAGGGCAACGTGTTCTGGCACTCGGTCTACATCTTCGGCAAAACGGTGGCCGTGGGCCTGGTGCTGGGTGCGGGCGCCGGCTGGCTCAACGGTATCGCGTTGCGCAAACACTGGCTGCCCCAGTACCTCCACAATGCCGGCACGCTCACGTTCATGCTGGGGGTCTATGCCCTGTCCAACGAGTTGGCCCATGAGTCGGGGCTGCTGACGGTGACCGTTATGGGCATCTGGATGGCCAACATGAAGATGGTGCCGATTGACGACATACTGGAATTCAAGGAGTCCCTCAGTGTCCTGCTGATTTCGGCGCTGTTCATTATCCTTGCGGCACGGGTGGACTTCGGCGCCATTGCCGAGCTCGGCTGGGGCCTGGCGGCGGTGCTTGCCATACTGATGCTGGTTGCCCGGCCGCTGAGTATCCTGCTGGCGTCCGTGGGCACCTCGCTGAACTGGCGGGAGATAGCCTTCCTCAGCTGGATTGCGCCCCGGGGCATCGTGGCTGCGGCTGTATCGGCCCTGTTTGCCTTTCAGCTGGAGAATCATGGCTATGAAGATGCCTCCACGCTGGTGCCGCTGGTGTTCATGCTGATCATTGCCACGGTGACCCTGCAGAGCCTCACGGCGCGCCCGGTGGCCAGGGCGCTGGGGGTGGCTGAGCCCCCCGCGTTCGGCTTTCTCATTCTGGGGGCCAACAGTGGCGCCAGGGCGATCGGCAAGGCCCTGCAGAAGAACGGAATTCCGGTGGTGCTGACGGATACCAACTGGGAGAACGTCCGCCAGGCGCGCATGGACGGGCTGAAGGTCTATTTCGGCAACCCGACATCGGAGCATGCGTCCACCCACCTGGACCTGACCGGCATCGGCCGGGTGCTGGTGATCTCACCCTACAAACAGCTGAATACCCTGGCCACTTACCACTTCCTCGACTGGTTTGGCCCCGGCACCGTGTACAGCCTGTCCGAGGGCGAACAGGACCCGAAGGCGAGCCACCAGGCGGCCGAGAAGATACAGCAGACCCGGGGGCTGTTTGGTGACCTGTCCTATCCCAAACTGGCCAGCCTGATGAGCCGGGGTTACACCGTCAAGACCACCCAGTTGAGTGAGAACTTCACCTACGAAGACTTTCTGGACCGCCATGAGAATGAGACCAGGTTGCTGTTTGTGATCAACGACCGGGAGAGAATCCATCCGGTGATGGCCGGGGAGCAACTGGAGCCGGAACCCGGCTGGCAGCTGATCAGCCTGGTACCGCCGAAGGCGGTGGCCGATCGCCGGAATGAGAGTGATCGGGGCGTCGAAACCAAGAGACACAAGTACTGATGGATGCGTCTCTGGATCCCGGTCACTACGGCCTGGTGCTTCTCACGCTGGGTGTCTTGCTGTCAGTGAGCATCCTGGCTGATATTATTGCCGCCCGCACGGCCATACCCCGTATCTCCTTGCTGGTGCTGGTAGGTGTGGGAGTGGCCGCCGTCCAGCAATGGGGCCTGGAGCAGCCCGCCGGCCCGCTGACCAACCTGGCAGAACCGCTGATTCAGGTTGCTCTGGTTATGGTTGCCTTCCTGCTGGGTGGAGAGTTTACTGCGGATCGTATGCGGACCCTGGGCCCGGTTGTTGCCCTGTTTTCACTGATCGTGGTACTGGCCTGTGCTATGGCGGTAGGTTTGGGTCTCTGGTTGCTGGGCTTTCCCATGGTGCTCGCTGTGACGCTGGCGGCCATTTCGGTAGCGACCGACCCGGCCGCAGTGAGCGAAACCATTGAAGAGATACGGGCCGGTGACAGTCGGGCCGGCAAGTTGCTGCTCAGCACGGTGGCCGTGGACGATGGCTGGGGGATCATCGTCTTCGGTCTGGCGATGGCGTTTATGGGGTGGCACGCCAGCGGCGATGGCAGCCAGGCCATCCTGGAAGCACTGTGGGAGTTTGGCGGCGCCGTGGTTCTTGGTGTCATGGTGGGTGTGCCTGCAGCCTGGCTGACAGGGCGTCTTGAAGCCGGAGAGCCCACGCTGGTAGAAGCGCTGGCCCTGATCCTGCTGTTGGCCGGTGGTGCGGCTCTGCTGAACGTATCCGAATTGCTTGCCGCAATGATTGCCGGGAGCATGATTGCGAACCTGGCGTCTCATCACACCCGGTCGTTCAATGAAATTGACTACCTCAAGTGGCCGTTTCTGGTGTTCTTTTTTGTGCTGGCCGGCGCCAGCCTGGACCTGAAGAACCTTCATGCGGCGCTGGGTATCACCCTGGCCTATATTGCCCTCCGGCTGTGTGGGCGTTATCTGGGGGGGATATTGGGCCGACGTGCGGTGGCCAACCGGCAGCCGGGACTGCCCGGGGGGGTCGGTCTGGCCCTGACGCCCCAGGCCGGCGTGGCCATGGGTATGGCCCTGTTGGCGGGCGAACGATTTCCGGAGCATGGCCCCACCCTGATGGCGGTGGTTGTCGGTTCCACCATTGTCTTCGAAACCGTCGGGCCCTGGCTGGTTCGTCGGATCCTTGCGGAGCAATCAGCTCTGCATGTGGCAAACAATAAGGAACACAAATCATGATTGATACGCTTAAAATCTGGCATGAACTGGCTCAGAGTGGAAGTACGCAGGGGCTTGACGAGCTGCTGGCGGAGGATGCGGTGTTCCACTCGCCGGTGGTCCATACGCCCCAGCGGGGCAGGGCCGTCACCCGGGACTACCTGGCGGCCGCCTTCCACGTGCTGAACAACGACAAGTTCGAGTACCTGCGGGAAATTGTGGACGGCAACACGGCCGTGCTGGAGTTTCGCACCGAGCTGGACGGGACCGTGATCAACGGGGTCGATATTATCGAGTGGGATGAGACTGGCCGTATCCGCGACTTCAAGGTGATGGTGCGTCCGCTCAGGGCAATCAACAAGCTGCATGAAATGATGGCGGCCGTGCTGGAGGCCCGCAAGGGCGAACGCTGAGGACAGCGCGGAAGGCCCGGCCAGTGACCGGCCGGGCCGCCGCCTTTTACATTCTCTGCAATTCGAACATCTGGTTGGTGTTGCCACTGATGCCCACTATCCATCCGGCAAAGCTGGTTCTGGGCCGACCCCTGACGCCTGGCGCTCAAGCTGCCGGACCCTAACCCGGAGACAGCCCATGCCCGAAGAGACCATAGGGCGCACACGTTGCAGTCTGTGTGGCAGCCCCGGTCTGCAGGAGTTTGTGCAGGCCGGTGGCCGGTTGTACCGCCGCTGCCGGCGATGCCAGGCCACCCAGATGGACCCGGCGGGCTGGTTGTCGCGGCCGGAGGAGCGGACGGTCTACGAGCTGCACGACAATGCGGTGGATGACCCCGGCTATCGCCGCTTTCTCAACAAGCTGGCGACGCCGTTGCTGGAGCAGTTGCCGCCCGCCTGCCAGGGGCTCGATTTCGGCTGTGGTCCCGGGCCGGCACTGGCGGCGATGCTCGAAGCCCGTGGGCACAGGGTGGCACTGTATGACCCGGCTTTTTTTCCCGAC
>JBMCIH010000004.1:0-21065 GCA_048617055.1 Marinobacter sp.
AGTCATCCGCCAGGGTGTGGCGGAAACCGCCGAGAAAGAGTTGGGCGGCAAGGCCGTGATCGATGAGGATCTGCTGGACGAGGTAACCGCCCTCAACGAGTGGCCCGTGCCCCTGCTGGGCAGTTTCGAGGAGCGCTTCCTGGAAGTGCCCGCCGAGGCGCTGATTTCTTCCATGAAGGAACACCAGAAGTACTTCCACGTGTTGGACCGGCAAGGAAAGATCATGCCGGTGTTCATCACCCTGGCCAACCTGGAGAGCAAGGACCCGGCCCAGGTCGTCGCCGGCAACGAGAAAGTCATCCGCCCGCGCCTGGCGGATGCCGCCTTCTTCTACGAAACCGACCGCAAGACCCGGCTGGAAGCCCGCATCGACCAGCTCAAGCCGATCGTGTTCCAGGAAAAGCTGGGCAGCATCCACGACAAGTCGGTTCGTGTCGCCGCCCTGGCCGGCAGGATTGCCGAAGCCATCAACAGCGACCCCGCCCTGGCCGAACGTGCTGCCATGCTGGGCAAGACCGACCTGGTCACCGAGATGGTTCTGGAGTTCACCGACCTTCAGGGCATCATGGGCCAGTACTACGCGGCCAATGATGGTGAGCATGAAGATGTGGCCAAGGCGCTGAATGAGCAGTACATGCCCCGCTTTGCCGGTGATGACCTGCCGTCCACCCTGACGGGCTGTGCGGTGGCCATCGCCGACCGGATTGATTCCCTGGTAGGCCTGTTCGGCATCAACCAGCCACCTTCCGGCACCCGCGACCCCTTCGCGCTGCGCAGGGCGTCCCTGGGTGTGCTGCGTATCATCATCGAGCGTGAGCTGCGCCTGGACCTTCAGCAACTGTGCGAATGGGCCGAGCAGAACTTCACCCTGCTCACCGAACAGAACACCGCCAGCACCGTGGTGGACTACATGCTTGAGCGTTTCCGGGCTCACTACGAAGAGCAGGGCATCAGCGCCGAGGTCTACCTGGCCGTGCACGCCCGTCGTCCGACGCGCCCCCTGGACTTCGACCGCCGGGTGAAGGCGGTGGATGCCTTCCGCAAGCTGCCGGAGGCGGAGGCCCTGGCAGCCGCCAACAAGCGGGTGTCCAACATCCTCACCAAGCAGGGTGGTGACTCTATCGGTGAGCATGTGGATAACGCGCTGCTGCAGGACAAGGCGGAAATTGCGCTGTCTGAGCAGGTCAGTGAGCAGGCTGAGAAAGTGGTACCGCTGTTCGACCAGGGTGACTACGCCACGGCGCTGAGTTCCCTGGCCAGCCTGCGGGTGCCGGTGGACGCCTTCTTTGACGAGGTGATGGTGATGGCAGAGGATGAGGCGGTACGCAACAACCGCCTGGCCCTGCTGAACCGCCTGCGCAACCTGTTCCTTCGGGTGGCGGACATCTCGGTGCTGCCGGGCGCCTGACAGGCAGAACCCGTAACGCCATCCCCCGGAAATTCCCGTGCCGGGGGCTGGTAAAGTGGTCCGATTTACGTATAATACCGCCCGTGATTCGGCGTGTGGCGCAGTCTGGTAGCGCACTTCGTTCGGGACGAAGGGGTCGCAGGTTCAAGTCCTGCCACGCCGACCATTTTCCGCCCTTGTTCTGTTACTCCTTCCGTTTGTTGTCTGCCTGATTCGAAGCGTTGCCGATACTGACGGCAGGCTGTCAGGCCCTTTGCCAATCCTGGTACCAGGTCACGAAATCATTGGCGGCAACCGGCGGGCAGATGTGAAAGCCCTGAACTTCGCGACAGCGAGTGCCCCTGATACTGCCCAGCGTATCTTCGTCTTCGACGCCCCCGGCTACTACCCGGAAGCCCATGGATGCACCCATCGAGGCAATACCATCAATCACCATCAGGTGCTCGGAACGTCCTGCGCGATCTCCGCTGAGCTGATGGTCAATCTTGAGCGTGTCCGGCGAAAGCTGGATCAGGTCGCCCAGGCTGGAGCTGTCCGCGCCAAATCCATCAAGGGATAACCTGAAACCCATTTGCTTAACCTGACTCAGCAGTTTCAACAACGGTTTGCCGCTTTCCCCGGACAGGTGCGCTGCATGGACTTCGATCTGCACCAAGGCCGGTTCAAGACCATTCTCCACCACCGACTGCATCAAATGCCGGATTTGCCATGCCTGCCGGAACTGACCCGGTGACATGTTGATGGAGAGTGTGAGCCTGGGCATGCCGGCAGCCTGCCATGCCCTGAGCTGCCGGCAGGCTTCACCAATAACCCAGCGCCCCAGCTCGTCCATGACACCGCAACGCTCAGCAATGGGGATGAACTCCTCCGGTCCGAGTCCCGACCCCGGCCACCGCAGCAAGGCTTCGATACCGCTGACCCGGCCGCTTTCATACTCCACCACAGGCTGGTAGTGAAGCTGGAACTCACCGTTGGCGACGGCCTCCGCGAGACTTCGCTCGATATCATGGAGGCGCTCATCGGATTCCTGCATTTGCTGGCCACTGAAGTGTATGCTCCCGGGTCCGCTACGCTTTGCCCGATACATGGCCTCGTCCGCAGCGCTGGTCAGCTCGTCCGGCGTCAGGCCGTCCTGGGGATAAAGCGCGATGCCGATACTCGGGGTAGTGTTCAGTTCGAGGCCCGCTACCCGATAAGGCCGGGAAAGCGTCTCGCCGAGATGACGTGCTACCCGGGCCGCATCGGCTGGCCCGTCAATGTGCGACAGCACCGCAACAAACTCATCACCGCCTATCCGGCCCGCGGTGTCTTCGTCACGGATACCGGAGCTGAGACGATCGGCAATCTCCACCAGAACCGCATCGCCGGCTGCGTGCCCGTATCCGTCGTTAATCGGCTTGAAGTTGTCCATATCAATAAACAGCAGGGCAATATGGGACTGGGCACGGTCGGCGCCGGCGATCAGCCGTTCCGTGAACTCGTAAACCAGTGCCCGGTTGGGCAGGTCTGTCAGGGGGTCGTGGCGCGCTTTCTCCACCGCTTGCTCGCGGATACGGACCATATTGAGAAGTGCCTCCACCCTGGCGATCAGTTCCCGGCCAAAAAACGGTTTCGACAGGAAATCATTCGCGCCGGCGCCAAGGCCTTCGATCCGGGCCTCCTCGCCGGCTTTGGCGGACAGCAGCATAACCGGCAGATCAACCGTCGTCGCACTGGTGCGCAGCTGCCTCAGCAACTCAACACCATCCAGCTTTGGCATCATGACGTCGCTGATCAGCAGGTGAGGTGGCTGATATTCAATCGCTTCCCGGGCCTGCATCCCATCAGCCACCGCTGTCACCTGCCAGTGAGGCGAAAGCAGGTCGTAGAGATACTGCCGCATGTCCGCATTATCGTCCGCCACCAGAATGCGGTATCGCCCTTCCTTGTCCGGGGGCCCGGCAAGGGCCCCCGGCAACCCGCCAGGTCGCAGCCACTGCATCGCTTCCTCCACGTACGCCTTGCCGGCCCCGGACGCCACACCGGCCGGCTGCTCGACCACTTCCTCCGGAGAAAGGTGGGCGGTTCCCAGGGGAAGTGAAACGGCGAACCGGCTGCCCTGGTGTAAAACGCTTTCTGCGTCGATCCGACCACCGTGCAGGTTGACCAGCTCCCGCACCAGGGCGAGGCCGATGCCACTTCCCTCGAAGGTACGTCCCCTGGCATTGGGCACGCGGTGAAAACGGTCGAAGATCCGGGGCAGATCCTCGCTGGCTATGCCGGTGCCGGTGTCCTCTACAACCAGCCTGGCCTCCTCGGTATGCCACGTCATCTGGACGGTGACCTTTCCTTCGAAAGTGTACTTGAGCGCGTTGGATAGCAGATTGAGGACGACGTTTTCCCACATGCCCACATCCACGTAGACGGGTTCCGGGCCTTCCGGACACTCGACCTCGAATGCAATCCCTGCGGACTCGAAGGCAGACTGAAACATGCTCGCCAGTTCGCGGGTGGCTCTGGCCAGATCCACGGGCGCATAGACAGGCTGAGTCTTGCCCGCTTCGACGCGGCTGAATTCCAGCAGTGAATTGACCAGTTTCAGCAACCGCAGGCCGTTGCGCTCGGCAGTCTCAAGGCGCCTGCGATCCAGTGGCGTCAGCGTGGATTCGGGAGAATTGATAACCTCCCTCAGGGGACCAAGCAAAAGCGTCAGCGGCGTACGCAGCTCGTGACTGACATTGGAAAAGAACCGGGTCTTTTCCTGGTCCAGCTTTGCCAGCGCCTGGGTACGCTCCCACTCCTGCTCGTAGACCTTCACGTTGGCCAGCTCACTGGAAATAGCGTTCCAGAGCATCGCGAAGAAGGTGCGGTAGGCGGTGTCCAGCCGTCGTCTCGGGCTGACACCAAGCACCAGCACCCCGGGGAGCGCCCCGTCCTTTCTGATCGTCAAAGGCATTATTACCGCTTCGCAGATCGCTTCAGGGTAGGGCTCGCGGATCAGCGTGATCCGCGAGCCAAGATCATTGATTTCGCGATTGCGGCCATCGTGCATCACCTCGTCCAGCGGCCAGATTGACGGGTCTCCATCGTACCCGGTCTCCGTCCTGCCCGGTTGGATGCCGGCGGATGCCCGCAAAGTGGCGCCGGTGCCCTCGCGGGCTGGGGTGTAGAACAGGGCGAATGGAATATCCAGTGGGTGCTGGTCAATAGCCTGCATGGCCCGGTCTATTGCCTCATCCACAGTCTTTGCGTCGCTCATGGGGTCGGTAATGTCCTGCAGGGCCCGCAACCGCCGTTCCACCAGGGTTTGTTCCGTCAGCTCGGTAACCGGGTGAAAAATACCGGCCACCTGACCGTCATCACCCGGGATCGGACTGAAGGAGGCAGTGAAAAAGGTCTCTTCCAGGTAGCCTTTCCGGTCCACGAACATGCGCTGATTGTTCAGAAAGGCGGGCTTACCATGGGCAGCGGATTCAAAGGCTTCCCCGATCACAGGCCATGCGGAGGCCCAGCACTCCCTGAAATTACGGCCCAGGGCGCGGGGGTGCTTGTCACGGCACATCGCCCGGTAGCCATCGTTGTAGATCTGGACAGCTTCTGGCCCCCAGGCCATGGAGATGGGGAAATTGGAATTCAGACAGAGGATTACTGCGGTTCTCAGGTCGTGGGGCCAGTCAGCCCGGGGACCCAGAGGTGTGTTGGACCAGTCCATGGATCGGACCAGCTCGCCCATTTCGCCCCCACCTCTCAGCCAGTCTTCCCTGACAACCGATGAACCGGTGGGCTGGTGTTGCATATGCGCTCCCTGAAAGAAACTCTCCAGGCTGCGAAGCCGGCAAGGGACAGGTCATTTCAAAAAAGTATCCAATTACGACATTTACTTATAGCAGACATAGTTGGAATTCAAGGACAACACAGATTAAGAGAACCATTAATCAATATTAAATATTGGTTATGATCCCGTACGACAAGGCGTGGCAAGCACCACACCTGCGGACTGACGCCTTGGCCAGAACCTGCATAATCGCAGGCCAGTTCTTTTGCAGTTCCATTTCCTGGTCCTTCAGGTTTGGCATCTGTCAGTACCAGTTACTCACTCTTCAACTGGTACACGATGAAATCACTGGGGCCGCCAGTGTAGCGGTCATAGAATGCACGACCACGCTCGTTGAAATGCTGGGTGATCCAGCGCAGCGCTGCCCAGCCGCGCGCGTGCGCCAGTGCATTCAGGCGGGAAAAAAGGGCGTCTGCGGCACCAGTCCCTCTCGCTTCGGGCACCACAAACATATCATCCAGAAAGCCGATATATCCGCCGGTCAGTGAGCGGGGGCAGGCACGCACATGGGCCATCCCTACTGCTTTGCCGTCCTGACTGCGTACCATCAACCCCTCAAGTACATGGTCCGGGTCCAGCAGCCAGGCCCAGACCTCATCGGCGATCCTGTCGGTTATCGGGGTCCTGTAGAATGCAGCGTAGCCAACGAACAGGGGACGCCAGTCCGGCTTGTCTTCGGCGGTTACGAAATCGACCCGGTAAGCTTCCATGATGCGTCTTTTGTCCTTTTCCTGACTTGAAGGCAATGTGCTCCGGGCTTGTCACGGAACAGGTTGCGACCGGGCGGATCATCAACGATACCGAAGGATGCACGGGGAGCCAAGTTCGTTATTGTCGGCCAGGTTCATCTGCGACCGCACACTTTACGAAGCCAAAGGCCAGGGTCGCAACCGGATCACGTTGGGCACTCAGTCCTGAGGCCGGCGATCCACCATATTCGTGGCATGGCCCTCGGCGACCACCTTGCCCTTCACCGTGCACACGGTTTTCAGTTTCACCCGGCGACGGCGTTCACCGATCTCCCCGATCGTAGCGGTGGCGGTGGCGGTATCACCAATATGCACCGGGGCCTTGAAGCGTAATTGCTGGTCTACGTAGATAGCGCCATGGCCGGGCAGGCGCGTACCCAGGACCGTCGCAATCAGGCCGGCACTGAACATGCCATGGACAATGCGCTGGCCGAAAGCGGTTTCTGCCGCGAATTCCGCGTTCATATGCACCGGGTTATCATCGCCGGTAATACCGGCAAACAGCACTACGTCCGATTCGGTGATGGTCTTGGCATAGCTGGCGCTCATGCCCACTTCCAGGTCTTTCAGGTAATAGCCGTGGAGGTCATTCATGGCCTTGCTCCATTGGTACAGTTGATCTTTGAGGGGATAAATAGGATGTTTACAGAAACTCTCCCCACCCATAACAACACGGTAGCGAAGTATGTATATAAACGGCACCTGGGTTGACACCGGCCACACCTTTGACGTTACCAACCCCGCCAACGGCGAAGTCATCGGCCAGGTGCCGGACGCCACCAGCGCCCACATTGACGGTGCCATTGGCGCTGCCCATGAGGCCTTCTTCAGCTGGCGCCGGACCACCGCCTATGAGCGCTCCGCCCTGCTTTACCGGGCCTGGCAGCTGATGACGGAACAGAAGCGTGAACTGGCGGAACTGATGACCCGGGAGCAGGGCAAGCCTCTGAAAGCCTCCCTGAATGAGGTCCAGTACGGGGCGGACTTCCTGCTGTGGTTTGCCGAAGAGGCCAAACGACTCTACGGGCAGAGCATTCCCTCCGCACGCCCGGACCAGCGCTTCTGGGTCCAGCAGCAGCCGGTGGGCGTAGTGGGGGCCATCACTCCTTGGAACTATCCCATTTCCATGATCACACGCAAGGTGGGGCCGGCCCTGGCCGCCGGCTGCACCGTGGTGCTCAAGCCGGCAGAAAGCACCCCCCTGTGCGCCATGGCCATGTTCCGTATCTTTGAGCAGGCGGGCTTTCCCAGGGGGGTGGTCAACCTGATCACCAAGGCCGACCCGGTACCAGTGGGCACGGCCCTGTGCGAGGACCCACGGGTGCGCAAGCTGACCTTTACCGGCTCCACCGCCGTGGGCAAGCTGCTCAACGAGAAGGCCGCACGGCACATGAAGCGGGTGTCCATGGAACTGGGGGGCCATGCCCCGGCGCTGGTGTTCGCCGATGCCGACCCGGTCCACGCCGCCAAGGGCCTGTCACTGGTGAAGTTCCTCAACACCGGCCAGGCCTGCATCAGCCCCAACCGGATTCTGGTGCAGCGGGAGGTGATGGACCCCTTCCTGGAAGAGCTGAGCAAGCGCATAGCCGCCATGAAGGCGGGAAACGGCATGGACGAGGGCGTGCGCATAGGGCCGCTGATCAACGACCTGGCGGTGCGCAAGGTGGACAACCAGGTACAGGACGCCGTGGCCAAGGGGGCACGGGTGCTGAACGGTGGCGAGCGCCTGCAGACCCCCGAGCTGGCCGGCGGCCACTTTTACGCTCCCACACTGCTGGCGGATGTGACCCCCGAAATGCTCATCTACCGGGAGGAGACCTTCGGCCCGGTGGCGGCGGTGATTCCCTTTGACACCGAGGAAGAGGCACTGGCCATGGCCAACGACACCCGCTACGGCCTGGCCGCCTATATCTATTCGGAGAACCTGTCCCGGTGCATGCGGGTATTTGAAGGGCTGGACTTCGGCATCATCGGCATCAATGACATCAACCCCACCAGCGCGGCTGCTCCCTTCGGCGGCATGAAGGAGAGCGGCCTGGGCCGGGAAGGGGCCCGGGAAGGCATCCAGGAATACCTGGAAACCAAGCTCGGTGGCATCGCCGTGGCGGGTGCCTGACGGTCAGTCCGGTTGCCGCGGGGGCGCGGCGACTTGCCCATGCTCCTGCTGGCGGTGCCACAGGTCCGCGTAACGCCCGCCGGCGGCCAGCAGTTCCCCATGGGTGCCCCGCTCCACAATCCGGCCCTCGGCCATGACCAGAATGCTGTCGGCATCCCGCACCGTGGACAGCCGGTGGGCGATGACCAGGGTGGTGCGCCGTTCGCTCACTTCCCGCAGGGCCTCCAGGATCACCTGCTCCGATACCGAGTCCAGGGACGACGTGGCCTCGTCCAGAATCAGGATGGGCGGGTTCTTGAGGAACACCCGGGCAATGGCCACCCGCTGCTTCTCACCCCCGGACAGCTTCAGGCCCCGCTCACCCACCCGGGTCTGGTAGCCTTCCGGCAGTGACTCGATGAAGTGATCCAGGTGGGCCAGCCGTGCTGCCCGGCGCACTTCCCCGTCACTGGCTCCGGGCCGGCCATAGGCCAGGTTCTGGTACAGGGTGTCGTTGAACAGCACCGTATCCTGGGGCACCACGCCAATAGCGGAGCGCAGGCTGTCCTGAGTGACCGCACGGATGTCCTGGCCAGCGATGGTGATGCGGCCGGCGTCCACATCGAAAAACCGGAACAGCAGCCGCGCCAGGGTGGACTTGCCGGCGCCGCTGCCGCCCACCACCGCCACCTTGTGACCGGCGGGAATCACGAAACTGACCTCATGGAGAATGGTGCGGTCCGGCTGGTAGGCAAAGCGCACGCCCTCGAACCGCACGGTGCCGCCGGCGATGCTCAGCTCCCTGGCGTCCGGTGCGTCGGTGACCGCCGGCTGCTCCTCCAGCAGGCCGAACAGTCGCTCCACGTTCACCAGCGCCTGGCGGATTTCCCGGTACACAAAACCCAGGGCATTGAGGGGGATAAACAGCTGGATCAGGTAGGCATTGATCATGGTGAAATCCCCCAGGGTAATGGCGCCACTGGCCACCTCCCGCACCGCCATGGTCATGATCACGATCAGCGCCACACCGATGATCAGCGCCTGCCCGGTGTTCAGTGCCGCCAGCGACAGGCGGTTGTTGAGCCGCGCCCGCTCCCACTCCTGCAGGTCCTCGTCGTAGCGCCGGGCCTCAAATGCGTCATTGTTGAAGTACTTCACCGTCTCATAGTTGAGCAGGCTGTCCACCGCCCGGGAGTTGGACTGGTTATCCCGGGCGTTGGCTTCCCGCACGAAGCGGGTGCGCCATTCGGTCACCCGGATGGAGAACACCACATACACCACCACCGCTACCAGGATGGCCACCACATAGCCGGGGCTGAAGGCCCACAGCAGGATGGCGGACACCAGCACAATCTCCAGGATGGTGGGTACGATGTTGAACAGGGTGAAGCGCAGCAGGAAGCTGATGCCGCTGGTACCCCGCTCGATATCACGGGCCAGTCCGCCGGTCTTGCGGTCCAGGTGGAAACCCAGCGTCAGCCGGTGCAGATGGCGGAACACCCGCAGGGACACCCGCCGCATGGCCCGCTCCGCCACCCGGGCGAACACCGCATCCCGCAGCTCGCTGAACAGGGTGCTGCCGAAACGCAGCAGGCCATAGGCCACCACCAGCAGCACCGGAATCCACAACAGCATCTGGTCAGTACTGGTGGTATCCAGGTAATCAACGATGTACTTCAGCGCCACCGGCGTGGCCACGGTGGCCAGCTTCGCCGCCACCAGCAGCACCACCGCCAGCACCACCCGGCCCCGGTATTCCGCCAGGTAGGGCCACAGCCCGGCGATGATCTTCCAGTCCGGCCTGTGGTGGGCGGGGTAGTCCTGGTCGGCGTAGGCGCTCAAGAAGCAGTTCCTGTCTGGTTGAAAAAGCGGGAGGATCAATCCGGCAGCTTAAACCGTAGAATGGTTGGTGTCCCGTCCGGGCATAAATTGGGGTCTGACCCCATTTTTCTGGTCCGGCTTCCTTAAAATGGGGTCAGACCCTATTTTCCCTGCGGGAAAAATGGGTCAGACCCCGGGGAAAAATGGTCAGAACCCGGCGGCAGCGCTTAGCCACAGGAGACACTATTATCGCCAGCAGATACCGAAGGGCCCTGAAGCTTGCCCGGGACTATATTCTGCCCTACCGCAAGGCGGTGGCCGGGGCCATGACTGCACTGGTGGTCACCGCCGGTATCACCCTGTCGCTGGGCCAGGGGCTGCGCATTCTGGTGGATCAGGGCCTGGCGACCCGGTCGCCGGCCATGCTGGCCCAGGCCATCGGGCTGTTCTTTGTGCTGGTGCTGGCGCTGGCGGTGGGTTCCTTTGCCCGCTTCTACCTGGTGTCGTGGATCGGCGAGCGGGTGGTGGCGGATATCCGCAAGCAGGTGTTCAACCACCTGATCGACCTGCACCCGGGCTTCTACGAGCAGAACCGCAGCCTGGAGATCCAGTCCCGTTTCACCGCCGACACCACGGTGTTGCAGTCGGTGATCGGCTCCACCGTGTCCATCGCCCTGCGCAACCTGCTGATGCTGGTCGGCGGCGTCATCCTGCTGTTCGTTACCAACCCGAAGCTGGCCAGCGTGATCATCTTCGGCTTTCCGGTGGTGATCGTGCCGATCCTGTTCTATGGCCGGCGGGTGCGCAGGCTGTCCCGGCTGAGCCAGGACCGGGTGGCTGACGTTGGCAGCTACGTGGGGGAAAACCTGGCGCAGATCAAGACAGTACAGGCCTTCAACCACCAGCCGGTGGACCGGGAGCGGTTCGCGGCGGTGGCGGAGAACGCCTTTGCCATCGCCCGGGAGCGTATCCGCCAGCGGGCCTGGCTGATGACCCTGGCCATTACCCTGGTGATGGGCGCCGTGGGCATTGTGCTGTGGGTTGGCGGCCTGGACGTGATAGCCGGGCGCATCAGCCCGGGGGAACTGGCGGCCTTTGTGTTCTACAGCCTGCTGGTGGGGGTCTCCGCCGGCGCCCTCAGCGAGGTGATCGGCGAACTGCAACGGGCCGCCGGCGCCGCCGCCCGTATCTTCGAACTGCTGCAGACCCGCACCGAGATTGACCCCTCTGCGGCCGGTGACCAGGCCCTGCCGGAACCGGTCCGGGGTGAGATCGAATTCCGCCATGTCAGCTTTGGCTACCCGGCGCGGCCGGAGGTGACCGTGATCCGTGACCTGTCGGTCCAGATCCGCGCCGGGGAGACCGTGGCCCTGGTGGGGCCTTCCGGGGCTGGCAAATCCACCCTGTTCGACCTGCTGCTGCGCTTCTACGACCCACACCAGGGGCAGATCCTGATCGACGGTATCGACAGCCGCCGGGTCAGCCCGGCCCAACTGCGCCACTGCTTCGCGCTGGTGCCCCAGACCCCGGCGCTGTTCCACGGCACCATCGCCGATAACATCCGCTACGCCCGGCCCCGGGCCACCATGGACGATGTGGTCGCCGCGGCCCGGACGGCGCACGCCCATGACTTTATCGAATCCCTGCCCCAAGGCTACCAGACTCCGTTGGGGGACACTGGCCTGGGCCTGTCCGGGGGTCAGAAGCAGCGCCTGGCCATTGCCCGTGCGCTGCTGGCGGACGCCCCCGTACTGCTGCTGGATGAGGCCACCAGCGCCCTGGACGCGGAAAGCGAACATCTGGTGCAGCAGGCCATGCCCGGGCTGATGAGTGGCCGCACCACCCTGGTGATCGCCCACCGGCTGGCCACGGTACGCCACGCCGACCGTATCCTGGTGCTGGACCGGGGCCAGCTGCTGGACCACGGCACCCACGACCAGTTGCTGCTGCGCAACCCGCTCTACGCCCGCCTGGCGGAGCTTCAGCTTCGGAGCGGTAATGATTCAGGTCATTGATTTTCCGCCGTCCGCATTTGCCGAATCCGCGATGCGTTGCTAGCTTTTTAGTCAGTATCCTGTTCTGAAACACCACCAGTTTCTGCACGGCAACCGCAACGCTGTCAGGGAGAGCGCATGGCTGAAACCATCACCGACCTGCTGGCCCGGTACTGGGCCACCGGCTTTTTCGTCGTCGCGACCCTGGGCCTTTGCGCCTTTATGGTGGGTGCGTCCAGCCTGCTTGGCGGCCGCAGCCACGGTGTCAGCAAGACCCTCCCTTTCGAGTCCGGCATTGTCGGCACCGGCGATGCCCGCCAGCGCTTTTCCGTGAAGTTCTATCTGGTTGCGATGCTGTTCGTGATCTTCGATATCGAGGCCGTGTTCCTGTTCGCCTGGGCCATTGTTATCCCCGACGTGGGGTGGACCGGCTTCTGGGGCGCGGCGGTGTTCATCCTGATTCTGCTGGCGGGGCTGCTCTACGACAGCCGCACCGGTGCCCTGGACTGGGCGCCGGAAGCGTCACGCCGCAGACCGGCAGACTGAACCAACGCATCACCCGGCATCTTGCCCGTGGTCCGCCGGCCACCGGGACGGATGCCCATGGAGGCCTGACATGTCCTACACCCTGACCAGGGCCGAGGAACAGCCCGGTGGCGAGCAACGCTACCCCGTTGATCGCCGTCAGCCGTCGGAAGACCCGGTCAAGCGCCAGCTCGAGCGCAACGTGTTTACCGGCAAGCTCAGCGAGGTGCTCAACTCCGCCGTCAACTGGGGCCGCAAGAATTCCCTGTGGCCCTATAACTTCGGCCTGTCCTGCTGCTACGTGGAGATGACCACCGCTTTCACGTCGCCCCACGACATTGCCCGCTTCGGTGCCGAGGTTATCCGCGCCTCGCCCCGCCAGGCGGACTTCATGGTGATCGCCGGTACCTGTTTCATCAAAATGGCGCCGGTGATCCAGCAGCTGTATGACCAGATGCTGGAACCCAAGTGGGTGATTTCCATGGGCTCCTGCGCCAACTCCGGCGGCATGTATGACATCTACTCAGTGGTGCAGGGGGTGGACAAGTTCCTGCCGGTGGATGTCTACGTGCCCGGCTGCCCGCCCCGGCCCGAAGCCTTTCTTCAGGGCCTGCAGCTGTTGCAGGACTCGATCCAGGAAGAGCGCCGGCCGCTGTCCTGGGTGGTGGGGGACCAGGGCGTCTACCGGGCGGAAATGCCCTCACAACGGGAAAAGTGGCGGGACCGGCGTATCCAGGCCACCGAACTGAGGACACCGGACAAACTCTGATCCATTCTCACAGCATCCACCAGGAGCTGAACCAGCACCATGACCACAGACACCGCCGATAGCCATACCCGGATTGAGACCGGCCGTGACCCTGCGCCGGGGCTGCTGGACGGCTTCCGGGAGCAGATCGACTACGTGCAGCCGACGCTGACCGGCATGCCGGTGCTGTGGGTGGGCCGCGAGCATATCGTCGACATCCTGCGCCACCTGAAGGAACAGCCGGCGCCCTTCGCCATGCTCTACGACCTGTCGGCGGTGGACGAGCGCCTGCGCAGCCACCGCCAGGGGCTGCCGGCGTCGGACTTCACCGTGTTCTATCACCTGCTGTCGGTGGAGCGGAACGAGGACCTGATGCTCAAGGTGGCCCTGGACGAGGCCGACCTGAGCGTACCCACGGTGACCGGCGTGTTCGCCAACGCCAGCTGGTACGAGCGGGAGATCTGGGACATGTACGGCATCCACGTGTCCGGCCACCCGCACCTGGCCCGTATCCTGATGCCCCCCACCTGGAGCGGCCACCCGCTGCGCAAGGACTACCCCGCCCGGGCAACCGAGTTCGACCCCTACACCCTGACGGTGGAGGGCCAGGGCGAGGAGCAGGAGGCCATGCGCTTCGACCCGGAAGCCTGGGGCATGCAGCGGGAACGGGACGGCGCCGAGTTCATGTTCCTCAACCTGGGTCCCAACCATCCGTCCGCCCACGGCGCCTTCCGCATTGTGCTGCAGCTGGACGGCGAGGAAATCGTCGACTGCGTGCCGGACATCGGCTACCACCACCGGGGCGCCGAGAAGATGGCGGAGCGCCAGTCCTGGCACAGCTTCATTCCCTACACCGACCGCATCGACTATACCGGCGGTGTAATGAACAACCTGCCCTACATACTGGCGGCGGAGAAGCTGGCGGGCATCGAGGTGCCGGACCGGGTCAGGACCATCCGCGTGATGATGGCGGAAATGTTCCGCATCAACAGCCACCTGCTGTTCCTGGGCACCTACCTGCAGGACCTGGGGGCCATGTCGCCGGTGTTCTTCACCTTCACCGACCGCCAGCGGGCCTACCAGGTGATCGAGGGCATCACCGGTTTTCGCATGCACCCGGCCTGGTACCGCATCGGCGGGGTCGCCCAGGACCTGCCCCAGGGCTGGGAGCAGCTGGTGCAGGGCTTTCTCGACTGGATGCCACCCCGGCTGCGGGAGTACGAAAAGGCAATGATGGAAAACGTGCTGGTGCGCGAACGCACCCGCAACGTGGCCGCCTTCAATACCACCGAAGCTCTCGAGTGGGGGGTCACCGGCCCCAACCTGCGGGCCACCGGCTGCAATTTCGACCTGCGCAAGCAGCGGCCTTACTCCGGTTATGAGAACTTCGACTTCGACATCCCCCTGGGGGAGCACGGCGATGTCTTCGACCGGGGCCAGCTGCGCATCGAGGAGATGCGCCAGAGCCTGCGCATTATCCAGCAGTGCGTGAATCACATGCCCGCCGGCGACTACAAGGCGGACCACCCGCTGACCACGCCGCCGCCCCGGGAGCGCATGCTGCAGCATATCGAAACCCTGATCACCCACTTCCTGCAGGTGTCCTGGGGGCCAGTGCTGGAGCCCAACGAATCCCTGCAGATGGTGGAGGCCACCAAGGGCATCAACAGTTACTACCTGACCAGCGACGGCAACACCATGAGCTACCGCACCCGCATCCGCACGCCGAGCTTTCCGCACCTGCAGCAGATACCGGCGGTGATAAGGGGCGGCTTTGTACCGGATCTCATCGCTCACCTGGGCAGTATCGACTTCGTAATGGCAGACGTGGACCGCTAACCATGGCAGAGCCTGTATCCACAAGCACACTGATCGGCACCGACGGCTTCGAGCTGCATCCGGCGGACGAGATCGCCATCCTGCAGGAGCTGGAGCACTACGAGCAGCCCCAGGCCGCCTGCATCGAGGCCCTGAAGATCGTCCAGCGCCGCCACGGCTGGGTGCCGGACGGCGCCATTCCCGCCATCGCGCGGGTGCTGGGCATCGGCCCGGCGGCGGTGGAGGGCGTGGCCACCTTCTACAGCCTGATCTTCCGCCAGCCGGTGGGGCGCCATGTGATCCTGGTGTGCGACAGCAGCTCCTGCTTCCTCACCGGCTTCGATGAGCTCAAGCAGGCGCTGGTGGACCAGCTGGGCATTGACTATGGCGGCACCACCGATGACAGGCGCTTCACCCTGCTGCCGGTGTGCTGCCTGGGCGCCTGTGATGGCGCCCCGGCACTGATGATCGACCGCGACACCTACGGGCCGGTAACACCGGAGGATGTGCCCGGCCTGCTGGAGGGCTACCCATGAGCGAGTCCATCCCCAGCCAGCGCCGGTCCCGGCCCTACCGCAGCCGCCTGCTGCAGCCGGAGGCGGAACGCAGCGCCGACACCCACCCGCTGACCTGGCGGCTGCGGGACGACGGCGAGGCGGTGTGGCTCGACGACTACCTGCGCAAGGACGGCTATCAGTCGGTGCGCAAGGTGCTGGCTGAGGGCGACCCGCAGGCGGTGATCGCCGCCCTGAAAGAGGCCAATGTGCGCGGCCGCGGTGGCGCCGGCTTTTCCGCCGGGCTCAAGTGGAGCCTGACCCTGCAGGGGGAGGGCATGCCCCGGGGCTATATGCTCTGCAACGCCGACGAGATGGAGCCGGGCACCTTCAAGGACCGCCTGCTGATGGAACAGCTGCCCCACCTGCTGATCGAGGGCATGATCCTGGGGGCCTGGGCCAACAACAGCCGCTACGGCTACATCTTCCTGCGGGGCGAATACGTGGAGGCGGCCCGGGTGCTCAACCTGGCCATCGGCGAGGCCCGACAGGCGGGCTGGCTGGGGCCGGACATCAACGGCAGCGGCTTCGACTTCGACATCGCAGTTCATACCGGCGCCGGCCGCTACATCTGCGGTGAGGAGACCGCCCTGATCAGCTCGCTGGAGGGCAAGCGCGCCAACCCCCGGGCCAAGCCGCCCTTCCCGGGCCAGTCGGGGGCCTGGGGCAAGCCCTCGGTGGTCAATAACGTGGAAACCTTCTGCAACGTGCCCCCGGTTATCCTCAACGGCGCCGACTGGTACCAGCGCCTGTCCGGCGAGCGGACGGACGACGGCGGCACCAAGCTTTATGGTGTCTCCGGGCTGGTGGAGAAACCCGGTCTGTGGGAGCTGCCCATGGGCACCACCGGCGCCGAGATCCTGGACCGGGCCGGCGGGCTGCGGGGCGGGCGCAGGCTCAAGGCCTGGCTGCCCGGCGGGGCAAGTACCGGCTTTCTGCTGCCGGAGCACCTGGAACTGCCCCTGGACTTCGACACCGTGGGCAAAGAGGGCAGCCGCCTGGGTACCGGCCTGCTGACCGTGGTGGCCGAGGAGCAAAGCATGGTGGCCCTGATGCGCAACCTGGAGGAGTTCTTCGCCCGAGAGTCCTGCGGCTGGTGCACCCCCTGCCGCGACGGCCTGCCCTGGACGGTCAAACTGCTGCGGGCACTGGAGCAGGGGCAGGGGGAAGAAGGCGACATCGAGCTGCTGGACAAGCTGGCGGCGGACTGCGGCCCGGGGCTGACCTTCTGTGCCCACGCCCCTGGCGCCGCCATGCCCCTTGAGACGGCCCTGAAGCACTTCCGGCACGAGTTCGAGCAAGGGGTCAGCAAGCCCCGGGGCAAGGCCCACCAGGATCCGATTCCGGTGGGCCAGGTATGAGGGCCCAGGTATGACGGGTAGCGGTATCAACACAGGCGAGCGGAACTGAACCATGGCCATTATTCATGTGGACGGACAAGCGTACGAGGTGAACGGGGCCCACAACCTGCTCCAGGCCTGCCTGTCCCTGGGCCTGGACATTCCCTATTTCTGCTGGCACCCGGCCATGGGCAGCGTGGGCGCCTGCCGCCAGTGCGCGGTGCGCCAGTACAAGGACGCCGACGACGACAAGGGCACGCTGGTGATGTCCTGCATGGCCCCGGCATCGGACCAGACCCGCATATCCATTGAGGATGAAGAGGCGAAGGCATTCCGGGCCAGTGTGGTGGAGTGGCTGATGATCAACCACCCTCACGACTGCCCGGTGTGTGAAGAGGGCGGCCACTGCCACCTGCAGGACATGACGGTGATGACCGGCCACGACCGGCGCCGCTACCGCTTCCGCAAACGCACCCGGCGCAACCAGTACCTGGGGCCGTTCATCGCCCACGAAATGAATCGTTGCATCACCTGCTACCGTTGCGTGCGCTTCTACAACGACTACGCCGGCGGTACCGACCTGGGCGCCTTTGGCGCCAGGGACAACATCTATTTCGGGCGTTACGAGGAAGGCATCCTGGAAAGCCCCTTCGCCGGCAACCTCACCGAGGTCTGCCCCACCGGGGTGTTCACCGACCAGAGCCATTCCGACCGTTACACCCGCAAGTGGGACCTGCAGTTTGCCCCCGGCATCTGCCACCAGTGTTCGATGGGCTGCAATATCAGCCCCGGCGAGCGCTACGGCGACATCCGCCGCATCGAGAACCGCTACCACGGCGAAGTGAATACCCACTTCCTCTGCGACCGGGGCCGTTTCGGCTATGGCTACGTCAACCGCAACGACCGGCCCCGGGTGCCGGAGTGGCGGGAGCAGCCCGGCCAGGAACCCGTAACCCTGGAAGTAGACACCGCCCTGGGCCGCATCACCGACGCCCTGCGCCACGCCCGCCGCGTGATCGGCATCGGCTCACCCCGGGCCAGCCTGGAGAGCAACCACCAGCTGCGGGAGCTGGTGGGCGCCGACAACTTTTCCACCGGCATCGAGGCCCGGGAACAGGCCTGTCTGGCCCTGATGGACGAGTTGCAGCGCAGCGCCGGCCTGCCCGCCCCCACACCCCGGCAGGTCGAGGACCACGACGCCATACTGGTGCTGGGGGAAGACCCGGTACAGAGCGCCGCCCGCCTGGGCCTGAACCTGCGCCAGGCAGTACTGTCACGCCGGGTGGCCATGGGTGAAAAGATCGGCGTGCCCGCCTGGAACGCCGACGCCCTGAAAACCCTGGGGCAGGACCAGTACCACCCCATGCACATCGCCTGGCCAGCCCCCACGGACCTGGACGATGTGGCCGCCGGGCGCCATTCGCTGGCACCGGATGAGATTGCCCGCCTTGGCTTTGCCGTGGCCCACCTGATCGACCCGTCAGCACCGGCAGTGGACCGACTGGAATCCACCACCCGCGACCTTGCCCGGCAGATCGCCGATGACCTGCTGGCGGCGAAGCGCCCGCTGGTGGTCAGTGGTGGCAGCCTGGCGTCCGAAGCCGTTCTGCAGGCCGCCGGCAATATTGCCCAGGCCCTGTCCCGGCGTGCCAAACCCGGCGGGCTGGTGCTGATCCGGCGGGAGGCCAACAGCACCGGCCTGTCGCTGATGGGGGGGCAGCCCCTGGACTGGGCCCTGGAGGAACTCGCCGGCGGCAGTGCCGACGCCGTGGTGGTACTGGAGAACGACCTATACCAGCGCCTGCCGGCGCAGCGGGTGGATGAGGCCCTGGGCCGGGCGGAGATCCGTGTGGTACTGGACCACCAGCGCACCGCCACCACGGCCAGGGCGACCTTCTCGCTGCCCGCCGCCAGCTTCGCCGAAGGCGACGGCACCCTGGTGAACCTGGAGGGCCGGGCCCAGCGCTTCTTCCAGGTGTTCGAACCGGCCTATATGCGCCCCGAAGCCCGCATCCGCGAGAGCTGGCGCTGGCTGCACGCGCTGGCCGCCGGCCTGCGGTCAGAGGAGGCCACCATCAACCTGGACAGGGCCACCCGGGCCTGCGCCGAGGCCCACCCTGCCCTGGCCGGCATTGTCGAGGCCGCCCCGGGGTCGGACTACCGCATCGAGGGCCTGCGCCTGGCCCGGGAGCCGCACCGTTACAGCGGCCGTACCGCCATGCGCGCCAACCTGTCGGTGAGTGAGCCCCGGCCCCCCGAGGACCCGGATACGCCCTTTACCTTTTCCATGGAGGGCTACAGCGGCTTCGACCGCCCCCGGCAGCAGGTGGCCTTTGCCTGGGCACCAGGCTGGAACTCGCCCCAGGCCTGGAACCGGTTTACCGATGAGGTGGGCGGCCACCTGCGCGGCGGCGACCCAGGCGTGCGCCTGTTGCAGCGCCGCCCGGCCTACCGGCCCTATAGCACCGCCGTGCCCCCCGCCGGTGACAAAGGGGGCAGCACGCCGCTGCGTGCCCTGGTACTGCCACGGCTGTTCGGCGGCGAGGAAACCTCCGCCCGCGCGGAGCCCATCCGCCAGCGTATGGAAGCCCCGGTGGTGATCCTGTGCCCGGCGGATGCCGACGCACTGGGTGTGCGCCACGGCGACACCCTGGCCGCCGGTGACGGGCTGTCCGTGACGGTACACGAACAGGTGGACTGGCCCGCCGGCTGGGCCGGCATACCCGCCGGCCTGCTGCCCGGCCTGGGGCAGGCCATGGCGGTCACCCTTCAGCGCGCCGGCGGAGGTGGCCCATGAGCTGGTGGACACCACAACTGGCCGCCATCGTCTGGGCCATGTTCCAGGCGGTGGTGATCCTGCTGGGGGCGGTGCTGCTGGGGGCGGCGCTGACCGTGGTGGAGCGCCGCCTGCTGGGCCTGTGGCAGGACCGCCACGGTCCCAACCGGGTGGGGCCCTTTGGCACCGGGCAGCTGGTCGCCGACATGCTGAAGATCTTCTTCAAGGAGGACTGGATACCGCCCTTCGCCGACCGGCCCCTGTTTGTGCTGGCGCCGGTGATTGCCTTTGCCTCGCTGCTGCTGTCGTTCGTGATCATTCCCATCACCCCCGGCTGGGGCGTGGCAGACATGCACATCGGCCTGCTGTTCTTCCTCGCCATGGCGGGCATCAACGTCTACGCGGTGCTGCTGGGGGGCTGGGCCAGCGGCAACAAGTACGCGCTGCTGGGGGCCATGCGGGCCTCCGCCCAGACCCTGTCCTACGAGGTGTTCATGGGGCTGTCGCTGATGGGGGTGGTGGCCCTGGCCGGCTCGTTCAACCTGCGGGACATTGTCGACGCCCAGGAAGGCTTCTGGTTCATCATTCCCCAGTTCTTCGGCTTCGCCACTTTCCTGATTGCCGGCATTGCCGTCACCCACCGCCACCCCTTCGACCAGCCGGAGGCGGAGCAGGAGCTGGCGGACGGCTACCACGTGGAATACTCCGGCATGAAGTTCGGCATGTTCTTCATCGGCGAATACGTGGGCATGGTGCTGGTGTCGGCGCTGATCGTGACGCTGTTCTTCGGCGGCTGGCACGGGCCCTTGCTGCCACCCATCCTGTGGTTTGCCCTCAAGACCGGCTTCTTCCTGATGCTGTTCATCCTGCTGCGGGCCTCGCTGCCCCGGCCCCGGTATGACCGGGTGATGAGTTTCGGCTGGAAGGTCTGCCTGCCGCTGACCCTGATCAACTTACTGGCCACCGGGGCGGTGATGCTCCTGGTGGCGGAATAGGAGGCCTTATGGACAAAGAGAAGGTCCCGATCATCCGTTCCGTGCTCTGGCTGGTGCCGGCCACCTGGTCCCAGCTGCGCACCCTGGGCATGGTGTTCATGCACAGCTTCCGCAAGCGGGAGACGGTCAACTACCCGGAGGAGCAGGTGTACCTGCCGCCCCGCTACCGGGGCCGCATCGTGCTCACCCGCGACCCGGACGGCGAGGAACGCTGCGTGGCCTGCAACCTGTGCGCGGTGGCCTGTCCCGTGGACTGCATCTCGCTGCAGAAGGGGGAACAGGAGGACGGCCGCTGGTACCCGGAGTTCTTCCGCATCAACTTCTCCCGCTGCATCTTCTGCGGCATGTGCGAGGAGGCCTGCCCCACCTCCGCCATACAGCTGACGCCGGATTTCGAGATGAGCGAGTACGACCGCCAGCAGCTGGTG
>JBMCIH010000005.1:0-20186 GCA_048617055.1 Marinobacter sp.
GATTCTCTTCTTGATGATGTCACTGATCTCGGATGGATTCAGTTGCTGCATGCCTATGTCCTCAAACCTTGTGCTGAAATCAGGAACCCAGGGAATCCGTCAGCCTGTTCAGCTTGCCGCGTACGGAGGCGTCAATCACCATGTCGCCGGTGCGGATCACCACACCACCAATCAGCGACTGGTCAGCCGTTGCGGTAAGTGATACCTGCCGATCCAGTCTGGTCGACAGTGCCTGGGCCAGTTTCTGTTGCTGTTCTTCCGTCAACTCGAAGGCGGCGGTCACGTCGATATTGATCGTGCGCTCCAATTCTGCCCGGAATTTCTGGAACAGCCCGGCAATCTCTGGAAGCAGTGTCAGGCGGCCTTTTTCAGCAAGAATGGTAAAGAAGTTGCGGACCGGTTGGGAAACCTGGTTACCGGCAAACTCCGTAATGATCTCTGCCTTGGCCGACCGGGGCACCCCCGGATGAGCGAGAAATTGTTTGACTTCGCTGTTGGCGGCGACCTGTCCGGCCACTGAGAGGGCGTCGCCCCAGTCAGCCAGGGCGTCCTGGCTTCGGGCGGCCTCAAAAGCGGCTCTGGCGTAAGGACGGGCCAGCGTTCTCAGTTCTGCCATGATGAACCTCGCTTAGAGTTCGGAAGCGAGCTTGTCCAGCATCTCGCTATGGGCTTTGGCATCGACAGACTTCTCGAGGATTTTCTCTGCACCGGCGACCGCCAGGGCGGCCACTTCTGCGCGCAGCGCATCACGGGCCTTGATCCGCTCCTGCTCGATTTCTGCCTTGGCCTGTTCGATCAGCTTCTCGCCTTCGGCACGTGCCTCGGACTTGGAGGCTTCGACAATCTGATTGGCGCGCTTGTTGGCCTGATCGATCAGGGCAGCGGCTTCTTCCTTCGCCGTGCGAAGTTCCTGGGCCGACTTTTCCTGGGCCAGCTCGAGGTCAAGGGAAGCACGGTCTGCAGCTGACAGACCATCCGCGATTTTCTTCTGGCGCGCTTCCATGGCCTCGGTGATCGGAGGCCAAACGTACTTCACGCAGAACCAGACGAAAATAGCGAAGGCAATCGCTTGCCCTATTAACGTAAGGTTTATATTCACGGCAATGTACCTCTTGCTATTCGTTGCATCCGGATAACGGAAAGAGCGGGCGAAACCGGAAGGTCACGCCCGTTCTGCAGGCCCAATTAACCAGCGACAACGAAGATCAGGTACATCGAGATACCAACACCGATCATGGGCACGGCGTCCAGCAGACCGGCCATGATGAAGGTCTTGGTCTGCAGCTGACCGGCCAGTTCCGGCTGACGCGCGGTAGACTCGAGCAGCTTGCCACCCAGCAGGGCGAAGCCGATGCCGGTGGCCAGTGCGCCAGAACCCAGGATGATGGCAGCAGCGATGAATACGATTTCCATTGATGACTCCTTAGCTTTCAGTTTGTGATCAGGGTATTAACGGTTAATTTGGGATTTTTCAATCCGGTTTCGAAATCTGTCCAGAACCCTCGGACCTTAATGCTCCTCGTGGGCCTGACTGAGGTAAACCACAGACAGGGTGGTAAAGATGAACGCCTGCAGAGTGACCACAAGGATGTGGAAGATGGCCCAGGGCACGTTCAGGGTCCACTGGAGCCAGAACGGCAGGATGGCGATCAGGATAAACACCACTTCGCCAGCGTACATGTTACCGAACAGCCGCAATGCAAGGCTCAGCGGCTTGGTCAGATGACCGATGATTTCGAGAAGCAGGTTGAACGGAACCAGCGACCAGTGATTGAACGGTGTGAAGGACAGTTCTTTGGCAAAGCCGCCCGCACCCTTGACCTTGAAGTTGTAATAGATAATCAGGATGAACACACCCAGTGCAATCCCGAAGGTACCGTTGGGATCGGTGGTGGGAACGATCTTGAAGTACTGCAGGCCCATCGCATGGGCGACGGTCGGAATGAAGTCGACCGGGATCAGCTTGAGGGTGTTCATCAGCAGGATCCAGACAAAAATCGTCAGGGCCAGCGGCGGAATAATCGGGTTCTTGCCGTGGAAGCTGTCGCGAACGATGCCCTGGATAAACTCGAAGGTCATCTCGACCACGTTCTGCAGACCACCCGGCTGCCCCGAGGTGGCGCGCTTGGCGACCATCCGGAAGATGAAGAGAAACAGCACGCCCATGGCGATGGACCAGCCCAGCGTATCCACATGAAACGCCATGAAGCCCATATCGGCCGCTTCCGCCGAGGAGCGCGCGAAGGTCCAGCTGGACTCCTCCAGCACGACGGTCTCCTGGGTGTAGGGGTCGACCCGCTCGTAACCGGCGGGAAGCTTGCCATAGGTGAGGTTCTGAAGGTGATGTTGAATATATTCTACTGGGGTATCAGCTGCCATACTGCTCTCACGTCCAGTCATCGCTGCATTTCTGGTCTGACGAGCCAGGGAACTACGGCACCCGTCACCACCATCACAGCAAAAGTGAATAACAAAGCCGGCACATGGACCGGCTCTATCAATAGGAAAACGGCCGCAAAAAACACTGCGGTCAGGGAGAATTTAACGGCTTCCCCCTTGAAAACCTCGGCCACCATCATGGGTGCGGACCGCGCGCCCTGGTGGCGAAATACCCTGTGCACAAAATAGGCGTTGGGAACAATAAAGATCAGACCACCCAACAGCGACGAATAGAACGCCACAAAATCCCACAGGGCCCAGAGCAGACTCTGGCCAAGCAGCAGACAGAATACGATCACGGCCCACTGCGCAACTGGCAGACGGATCAGACTTGTTCGTGCACCGGACATTCCACTCACCCCGTCTCGGGTTTCATACCTGTACCGTTACCGTCTGACCGACAACAACCTTGATTCCAAGCGCGCGAAATTATATGTGTTAACCGAAAGTGGTTCAACATTCCACCAGCACCAATGCACGCCGCGAGACGCACAAAGTGTGTGCAATAGTGCACATTTGCACACAGGTTGGGCCGTCAGCTACCCGGCGTACCAACATGTGGTAGTCAGGGTACTGAAAAAAATTCTCAGTTCCTTTCAGCGAATGTGTCCGAGAATGCCGTCGAGTTCATCCAGGGAACTGTATTCGATCACCAGCTTGCCCCGGCCCCGCTGGCCATGGTCAATGGAGACCCGGGCGCCCAGGCGTTCTGCCAGGTCCTCCTGAAGGGCGCGGATATTGGGATCCGTTTCGCCCTTGACCGGTTTCTTCCTGTTCGGGTTCTCGTTCTGGATACGGCGCACCAGGGCCTCAGTCTGCCGTACCGACAGGGATTTGGCCACCACCTGGCGGGCCACCTGCAGTTGCAGTTCCGGCGGCAGGGACAGCATCGCGCGGCCATGGCCCATCTCCAGGTCACCGTGCTCCAGCATGATGCGCACGTCTTCCGACAGGCCGATCAGGCGCAGCAGGTTGGTGATGGTGGTGCGGGACTTGCCGACCGCCTCCGCCACCTGGGCCTGGGTCAGGCCGAATTCGTCCTGCAGCCGCTGCAGGGCGAAGGCTTCCTCGATGGGGTTGAGGTTTTCCCGCTGGATGTTCTCGATCAGCGCCATGGCGATGGCCGCTTCGTCCGGCACCTCACGCACAATGGCGGGCAACCGGTCCAGGCCGGCCATCTGGGAGGCACGCCAGCGGCGCTCGCCGGCAATCAGCTCGTAGCGGCCCTCGTTCACCGGCCGGACCACCACCGGCTGCATCACCCCCTGCTGGCGGATGGAATCCGCCAGTTCCTGCAGGGCGGCCGGGTCCATGTCGCGCCGGGGCTGGTAGCGGCCACGCTGGATCAGGTCGATGGGGATTTCCCGCAGTTCGCCGTCATGGCTGCGGGGCTCCTCGTCCAGGTTGACCCGGGAGTTCGCCAGCAGGGCGCCCAGCCCCCTTTCGCCCAATCCTCGTTTTTTTGCCGCCATGGTCGTTGTCATTTATCCACAATGAAGAATTCGGTCATCAGCGCGCTCTATGTTACACCGCCGCCGCATTACCACAAACGGCTCAGACCGCCACCTTACCAGCGGGCTTCTGGCTGCCGTGGCGCCGCACCATTTCGCCGGCCAGGGCCAGGTAGGCCACCGCCCCCTTGGAGGCACGGTCGTACTTGAGGGCCGGCAGGCCGTAACTGGGGGCTTCCGCCAGGCGGACGTTGCGGGGGATCACCGCCTTGTAGACCTTGTCGCCGAAGTATTCCGACAGCTGGCCGGATACGTCCAGGGTCAGGCTGTTGCGGGGGTCGTACATGGTACGCAGGATGCCCTCGATCTGCAGGTCGGGGTTCACCGTCTCCTGGATCTGCTCGATAGTGTTCATCAGTGCCGCCAGCCCTTCCAGGGCGTAGTACTCACACTGCATGGGAATCAGCACGGTGTCTGCCGCCGACAGGGCGTTAACGGTGAGCAGGTTCAGGGAAGGGGGGCAGTCGATCAGGACGTAGTCGTAATTCCCGCGAATGGCATTGAGGCACAGCCGCAGCCGGTGTTCACGGCCAATCTCGTTCATCAGCTCCACTTCCGCCGCGGTCAGGTCGCCGTTGGCCGGCAGCAGGTCGAAACCGGCGTTCTCCACCCGCACAATAACCTCACCGGCGCCGGCGCGCTTGGTCAGCACGTCATAGCCGGACAGCTCGACACCGTTCTTGTCGACGCCACTGCCCATGGTGGCGTTGCCCTGGGGGTCCATGTCCACCAGCAGCACCCGGCGTTTGGTGGCCGCCAGGGATGCCGCCAGGTTGACGCAGGTGGTGGTCTTGCCGACCCCTCCTTTCTGGTTGGTCACGGCGATGACGCGAGCCATGGCTAGCCTCCTGTTGTGGCATGCGGTGGCGAAGAAACCCGGTTGATGACAAGAAGATGCCGCTCGCCACCACAGCCCGGGTAGTCCAGGCGATGGTGGTCAGACAGCTGCCAGCCTGCCGGCAGTGCAGACACTTCATCATCCGGGAACTGGCCTTTCATGGCAAGGAACTGCCCCTCATCCGCCAGCAGGGGGCCACACCAGGCCACCAGATTGGGCAGCGCGGTAAACGCCCGGCTGGTGATCTGCCGGAAAAGCGCCTGCGGACGGCAGTCTTCGGCCCGGCCGTGGACCACCTCCACATTGCCCAGACCCAGTTCCAGCACGCACTGGGTAAGAAAGCGGGTCTTCTTGCTGTTGCTGTCCAGCAGGGTGAAGTGGCTCCGGGGCCGGGCAATGGCCAGGGGAATACCCGGCAGGCCTCCGCCGGAGCCCACATCCAGCACCCGGTCAGTGGTCAGGAACGGCAGCAGGGTCAGGCTGTCCAGCAGCTGGCGCGGCACCATCTGCCGGGGTTCCCGCACGGCGGTCAGGTTGTAGGCCCGGTTCCACTTGTTGAGCAGGGCCAGAAACGCCAGCAGCTTTTCCTGCTGGCCCGCGTCCAGCGCCACCGCCATCGCCTGCAGGCCGTCGGACAGCTGGCGCTGCCAGAGAGAATCGCTCATGGCCGGCCCCGTCAGGCGGATTGCTTGCGGAGCAGATCCCGCTTCTTGAGATGCACCAGCAGCTGGGACACCGCCGCCGGGGTGACCCCCTGGATACGGGAGGCCTGGGCGATGGTTTCCGGCCGCACGTCCCTGAGCTTCTGGCGGATCTCGTTGGACAGGCCACCGACCGCTTCGAAGTCGAAGTCATCCGGCAGGCGGGTTTCCTCGTTGCGGCGCAGGCGCTCGATTTCGTCTTCCTGGCGGGAGATGTAGCCCTCGTACTTGATCTCGATTTCCACCTGCTGCTCCACCTCGTCGGCACCGGCGCGGTGGCCGCCGATTTCGGCGATTTCCCGGTAGGAGATCTCCGGCCGGCGCAGCAGTTCCGCCAGGGTGTTGTCCCGGGCCATGGGCTGCCTGAGGTAGCCATCGGCAATGGCGGACTGCTCCGTGCCCGGGTGGATGCGGGTGGTCTCCAGGCGCTGGCGCTCGGCGGCGATGGCCTCGCGCTTGTCGTTGAAGCGGCGCCAGCGTGCCTCATCCACCAGGCCCAGGTTGTGGCCGGTTTCGGTCAGGCGCAGGTCGGCGTTGTCTTCCCGCAGGATCAGCCGGTATTCGGCGCGGCTGGTGAACATGCGGTAGGGCTCGGAGGTGCCCATGGTGATCAGGTCGTCCACCAGCACCCCGATATAGGCCTCATCCCGGCGCGGGTACCAGGGCTCCCGGTCCTGGGCCTGCAGCGCCGCGTTGAGCCCCGCCAGCAGGCCCTGGGCGCCGGCTTCCTCGTACCCGGTGGTGCCGTTGATCTGGCCGGCAAAGAACAGGCCCCCGATAAATTTGGTTTCCAGAGTATGGCGCAGGTCCTGGGGGTTCAGGTAGTCGTACTCGATGGCATAGCCCGGCCGGGTGATGTGGGCGTTCTCGAACCCGGGAATGGACCGTACCGCCGCGATCTGGATATCAAACGGCAGGCTGGTGGAGATGCCGTTGGGGTAGAGCTCATGGGTGTTCAGGCCTTCCGGCTCCACGAAAATCTGGTGGGAGTCCTTGTCGGCAAAGCGGTTGACCTTGTCCTCGATGGACGGGCAGTAGCGCGGGCCCACCCCCTCGATCTCACCGGCGAACATGGGCGAGCGGTCGAAACCGCTGCGGATGATGTCGTGGGTCTCGGCGGTGGTACGGGTGACGTGGCAGCACACCTGCCGCGGATGCTGGTCCCGGGAGCCCATGAAGGACATCACCGGCGTGGGGTCGTCGCCCCACTGTTCCTCCATCACCGAGAAGTCCACGGTACGGGCATCGATGCGCGGCGGCGTGCCGGTCTTCAGCCGGCCCACATTGAACGGCAGCTCCCGTAACCGCTTTGCCAGGGCATTGGCGGGCGCATCGCCGGCACGGCCGCCGGCGTGGTTGTTCATGCCGATGTGGATAACCCCGCCCAGGAAGGTGCCGGTGGTCAGCACCACCGTTTTCGCGTTGAAGCGGATGCCGGTGTTGGTGACCACACCGGTGACCCGGTCGTTTTCCACCACCAGGTCGTCCGCCGCCTGCTGGAACAGCATCAGGTTGGGCTGGTTCTCCAGTAGTTCACGGATCGCTGCCTTGTACAGCACCCGGTCCGCCTGGGCACGGGTGGCACGCACCGCCGGCCCCTTGCGGCTGTTGAGCACCCGGAACTGGATGCCGGCCTGATCAGTGGCCCTGGCCATGGCGCCGCCCAGGGCGTCGATTTCCTTGACCAGGTGACTCTTGCCGATGCCGCCGATGGCCGGATTGCAGGACATCTGGCCCAGGGTCTCGATGTTGTGGGTCAGCAGCAGTGTCTGCGAGCCCATGCGGGCCGCCGCCAGGGCGGCTTCGGTACCGGCATGGCCACCACCAATGACAATGACGTCGAAACGGGTTGGGAAATCCACGGGGTCACCTCGGAATCGGGGAAAAATCAGCAGCGCAGTATACCTGCAAGCGCCGGAGGTTTGCAGGGGCTGTGGGTAAATTTTAACCAGACCTGGTGGGTTTGTAGAGGCTATGGACCGCAGGATACGGGCAAATACTTAATTTCCCGTAATTTCAGTGGCTTGAAAAAATCTGTTCAGAAAACTTTTCAAGAATGTTATCCACAGGGTGAAAACCTAAAATGACCGATCAAAACCATACTAACCTGTTGTTTTTTATAGATTCAAACAACCTTATCAAAAGATCACTCCCAACTTGTCCATAAATTTATCCACAGAAATCGCGGCCAAACGGGACGGGGTGTCACTGGCCCCCCGCCCGGGCACAGCCACCACCCGGAAACTCATCCGGAAGACGGTTCCTGGCGCCGGGCCGGGGCTGGTCCGCCGGCCTCGCTGGCGAGCATTTCCTGCTCCAGCGCCTTTTCCACGGCGTTGGCGGACTTGGCAAAACGGGCCAGCAGATTGTACAGCACCGGTATCAGGAACAGGGTCAGAGTGGTGGCGAACACCAGCCCGCCGAGAATCACCATGCCGATGGCGGCCCGGCTCTCCGCCCCGGCGCCGGTGGCGATCACCAGGGGTACGGCGCCGAACACGGTGGATATGGTGGTCATCAGCACCGGGCGGAACCGTAGTACCGCCCCTTCCAGGATGGCGTCGCGCACCGCGTAGCCCCCATCCCGGAGCTGGTTGGCGAACTCGACAATCAGGATGCCGTTCTTGGCCATCAGTCCCAGCAACATGATGATGCCGATCTGACTGTAGATGTTCAGGCTGATGCCCGACCAGTACAGGGCCATGAGCGCGCCGGTGACGGCCAGCGGCACCGTCAGCATGATGATCAGGGGGTGTACCCAGCTTTCAAACTGTGCCGCCAGCACCAGGAACACGATGACAAAGGCCAGGGCGAAGGTGATATAGATGGCGTTGGAGGACTCCTCAAATTCCTGGCTCAGACCCTTATAGCTGATCCGGGCCTCCGGAGGCAGGTTGTCCGCCGCCAGGCCATTGAGGTAGGCCAGGGCCGAGCCCAGATCGTAGCCGTCGGCCAGTGACGCACTGATCACCACCGCCGGCAGGCGGTCGATGCGCCGCAGATCCGGATTGGCACCGATCTCCTCCATATCCACCAGGGACGCCAGCGGAATCAGCTCGCCGCCGTCCCGGGGCCGCATGAAGATCTGGCTGAGGTCGGAGGGTGTCGCCCGGTTGGCGTCACTGGCCTGCACTATCACGTCGTACTCCTGCCCCCGGTCCAGGTAGGTGGTGACCTGCCGCGAGGCCAGCATGGTCTGCAGGGTCAGGCCCATGTCCTCGACGGTGATGTCCAGGTCCGCCGCCCGCTCCCGGTCGATATTGACCCGCAGTTCCGGCCGCGTCAGCTCGAAGTCGGTGTCGACATTCTGCAGCCTGGGGTTGTCTCTGGCCCGCTCGACAATTTCCTCACTCCACTGCTGGACCGATTCGTAGTCCGGGCCCGCCACCACGAACTCCACCGGCTGGCTGAAGCCGCTCTGGCCCAGCCCTGGCGGATTCACCGCGATAACCCGTACCCCGGAAACGCCGGAAAGCTTGCCGCGGAGCTCACTGGTAATCTGCTGCTGTTTGATCTCCCGCTGATCCCATTCCTCCAGCCCCAGGATCATGAACGCGCTGTCTTCCTCACCGCGGAAGCCGACGATGGACAGCATCCGGGTGGCGATACCGTCATCCAGATAGGGCAGGAGCTGTTGCTCGGCCTGACGCACGTAGTGGTCGGTGTACTCCACCGTGGCCCCCCGCGGGGCATCCGTAGGCATGATGATGACCCCGCGGTCTTCAGTGGGTGCCAGCTCCTGGGGCAGCTTGGGGAAAACCACAAAGGCCACAACCAGCCCGGCGATACCCAGGCCGATGATCAGCCCAGGCTGCCGCAGCGAAAAATTCAGTGCCCGTGCGTACGCATTGGTCAGTCCGCTGAGCACCTTTTCACTGGCCGCCCACATTCGGTGCCCTTCCGCCGTCTCGGGACTGTGGCGCAACCACTTGGAACAGAGCATGGGTACCAGGGTCAGGGCCACAAAACTGGAAAACACCACCGCCGCCGCCAGGGTGAAACCGAACTCCGCAAACAGCCGGCCGATGTTGCCGCCCATGAATGAGATGGGGAGAAACACCGCCACCAGGGTCAGGGTGGTGGCGATAATGGCGAAAGCGACCTGTTTGGCCCCGCGGAAGGTCGCCAGCAACGGCGGCTCGCCGTTATCGATGCGCCGCTGGATGTTCTCCAGCATGACGATGGCATCATCCACCACCAGGCCGATGGCCAGGATGATCGCCAGCAGGGTCAGCACGTTGATGGAGAAGCCCAGGAACCCAAGACCGATAAAGGCGCCGATCACCGCCACCGGTATGGTTACCGCCGGTATCAGCGTGGCTCGCCACGACCGCAGGAACAGGAAGATCACCAGGATGACCAGCGAGACCGCAATGGCCAGGGTGGTGACCACCTCGCGGATAGAAGCGCGGATGAAAATTGACTGGTCGTAGCTCTCGGCGATGGACACTTCCGGCGGCAGGGTCTTGCGGATCTGTTCCAGTTCCGCCCGTACCGCATCCGATACCGCCACCGTGTTGGCCTTGGACTGGCGGATGATACCCATGCCGATGGCCGTCTCGCCATTGGCCCGCAACCGGCTGGCGTCAGACTCCACACCCATCCGCACATCCGCCACCTCGCCGAGGCGCAGCAGGTCGTTACCGTCGCGGCGAATCACCAGATTGCGGAACTGCTCCACATTCTCGAGGCGGCCTTCAGCCCGTACCGTGAAATTGCGGGTGGACGATTCCACCGAGCCCGCCGGCAGCTCCACGTTGTTGGACCGCAGGGCCCGCTCCACTTCCGCCACGGTGATGTCCCGGGCCGCCAGCCGGTCACGGTCGAGCCACACCCGGATGGCGTACCGGCGCTCGCCGCCGATGCGCACATCGGCAACCCCATCAAGCACCGACAGCCGGTCAACCAGAACCCGGTCGGCAAAATCGCTGAGTTCGGCACTGTCCCACACCTGGCTGCGCAGAGTGATCCACATCATCGGCCGGGCATCGGAGTCCGCCTTCTGTACCACCGGCGCGTCCGCCTCATCCGGCAACTGATCGGCAACCCGGGACACCGCATCACGCACATCGTTGGCCGCAATATCCACATCCCGGGAAACATTGAACTCGATACTGGTACGGGACCCGCCCTGCTCAGTGGAGGACTCAATGGACCGGATACCTTCAATACCGCTGATGGCGCCCTCGATCACCTGGGTAATCTGGGTGTCGACCACCTCCGCCGCGGCGCCGGTGTAGTTGGTGGAGATGGACACCACCGGCGGATCGATATCCGGGTACTCCCGTACCGGCAGGTCCAGCAGGGCGGCAACGCCAAATACGACGATCAGCAGGCTGAGAACCGTAGCGAACACCGGCCGCTTGATGGAGACGTCGGACAACAGCATGCTCAGGACTCCAGCGGCTGGAAGCGGTTCTCGGGAATGTTATTGTCGCCGTCCCTGATGTCCACCCGGTCACCGCTGCTGAGACGGTCCTGCCCGGTGACAACCACCTGGTCACGGTCGCTGATCCCGCTGACCACTTCCACCCAGCCTGGCATGCGCGAACCCAAGGTCACCCGGGTTCGCCTGGCAACGCCGTCCTCCACCAGGAACACATACTTGTCGTCCCCGCGGATGAGTACCGCCTGTTCCGGAATGACCAGACCTTCCCGTTCACGGAGGGTCAGGCTGGCGGACATATACTGGCCGGGCCGGAGCTGCCCGTCCGGATTGTCGATCAGCGCCCTGACCGGTAGCGCCCGGCTCAGCTCGCTGATACGGGTGCCCAGTTCGACCAGTTCGCCCTGGAAAACCTCATCAGGCCAGGCCGGCGAGCTGCCACGCACCATCTGGCCCAGGGAGACCTGCCCGAGAAAGCGCTCCGGCACTGAAAAGGCGAGTTCCATCCGGTCAGTGGCATCCAGCGTGGTGATTTCCGTACCCGGGGTCACGTAGGCGCCAAGACTCAGGTCCGAAAGGCCCACCACGCCGTCGAAGGGCGCCACGATACGGTGATTATCGAGCCGTACACGGGCCGCTTCCAGCTCGGACCGGGCAACATCCACAGCGGTGCGTAATTCGTCCACCTGGGACTGGGAGATGCTGTTGTTTTCCCGCAGGCGGTCCGCCCGTTCCAGCTGGCGCCGGGCATCCGCCAGCCGGGACTCAATGACCTTCAGGTCAGCGGCTGCCTGACGGTCGTCCAGGCGCACCAGCAGATCACCCTTTGTCACCGCCTCACCGGCGCCCAGATTCACCTCCACCACCCGGCCGCTGACTTCGGCGGTGATTTCGACGGCGTCCCGGGCCCTGAGGTTGCCCACCGCGTTCACCTCGTCCCGGACGATGTCCGTTTCGGGCCTGACTGCGTCCACCGGCTTCGCCGAAGATCCGGGGTCCTTTTGCCCACCGGCTTCCGTGTCGAAATTGCGCCATACCAGCGCACCACCCACTGCAATCACCACCAGCAAGGCGGCCGTAATCCACTGTTTCCACATAGGACCCACTACCTGAGTAACGCCGATTTCCGGGTCTTACCCCGTTTGCGGTGCGTCGGCAACCCGGGCCGCCACAGCCGTCGGCAAAAGCACCAAAATACCCGCATCCGTAGCCCCTGACCACCAGGGTGTATCCGTGATGCGGCGGTTTGCAGAAGATTTACACTCCCGCTGCCGGACCTCCGTCCATACGGCCGCGTACCGGGTTCGGGTCTGTCCGGAGAAAAGGCCCTTGAATTTTTTTGGCTTCGACCCTAACTAACTAGCTCAAGCCTGAGCCAAGTAGTGCTAAGGCTGCTATTTTTTTAAGAAATATTTATTACCCAGTGAGTTGAGTAATCGAGTCCTACTGCTTACTGAAGGAGGTTCGAATATGGAAACTCGTCACGAAGATCTTTACCCCAGCCGTCTTGAACGCCCGACCCCGTCCTTTGAGCGCCGCGACCCGGTGATCCACAGTACCGGTTCCGCGCGCCTCGACGGGCCCCTGAGTGAAACCGAACTGGCCCGCTATGAACGGGATGGCTTCCTGGCCTTTCCGAACTTTCTCGACCAGGAAACCGTCAACCGGTTCCGCCAGGACCTGCGGGACTACGAGAATGATCACAATATCCTCAGTGCGGAAGGCACCATCACCGAGCCCGGCAAACAGGAAATCCGGTCCGTTTTTGGTGTGCACGAGTTATCCGAGCGCTTTGATCGGCTAACCCGGGACCCCAGAATTCTGGGCATGGTGCACCAGTTGCTGGGCAGTGACGCCTACATTCACCAGTCCCGCATCAACTTCAAGCCCGGCTTCCACGGCAAGGGCTTTGACTGGCATTCAGACTTTGAAACCTGGCACGCGGAAGACGGCATGCCCCGCATGCGGGCGGTCAGCTTTTCCATCGCACTGACCGATAACACGCCGTTCAACGGCCCGCTGATGCTGATTCCCGGTTCCCACAAGGAATTCGTTCCCTGCGTGGGCCGGACACCGGAGGACAACTACCAGTACTCCCTGAAAAAACAGGAACTGGGCGTGCCCAATGATCAGAATCTGGCACGGCTGGCGGACCAGGGGGGCATCAAGGCACCCACGGGCCCGGCCGGGTCGCTGATCATTTTCGAGTGCAATACCCTGCACGCCTCCAACGCCAACATGTCACCCTGGCCGCGGAGCAACCTGTTCTTTGTCTTTAACAGTGTGGAAAACCAGCTGGTACAGCCGTTCTGCGGAAACAAGCCACGCCCGGAATTCCTGGGTAACCGCAACAACACCGCTGCCCTGCAGCCGATACGGGAAGATCTGCGCCGTACCGGCTGATACAGCACCAACCTGTCGGTAGCTGCAACGAAAAAGGGGAAGCCCGCAGGCTTCCCCTTTCTGTTTCCGCTTCCGGTCTATTCCTCGATCATTGGCATATGATCCGGACGCGGGGTGTCTTTCGAGTTTGGCGGCAGTTTCGGATAACTAACCACAGGCACCTCGCCGGTCAGCGTCTTGAGGAAGGCGACAATGGACTGGACTTCGTCACCGTTCAGCTCAGTACCCAGCTGCGATGTCCCCATGATCTCCACCGCCTGTTCCAGGTCCCAGACAAATCCGGAATGGAAGTAGGGGGCCGTCAGCTCGATATTGCGCAGTGGTGCCGAACGGAACACATACTCATCGGATGCCGTCTCGGTAACCGTGAAACGACCCTTGTCCTCTTCCGGCAGGATTTCGGCACCCGGCCGTGAAACCACGCCGAAGGGGTAGTAATCCTCACCGCCGAAGTTGACCCCGCCGTGACAGGCGGCACAGCCCTTGTCCATGAACAGGGCCAGCCCTTCCTTCTCTTCCTCGTCAAGCGCTCTGTCGTCGCCACGAAGGAACTGGTCAAAGGGCGCGTCCGGCGTAATCAGCGTAGCTTCAAAGGCCTCGATAGCCGTCGCCATGTTGTCGAAAGTGACCGGGTCATCCTCACCGGGGAAGGCATCCTGGAACCGTTCCACATACTCCGGCATGGACGACAGGGTGTCCACCACACGCTCCGGTGTGCTGCTCATCTCCACACCGGCCTGTACCGGGCCCTTGGCCTGCTCGGCCAGGTCCTTCGCACGACCGTCCCAGAACTGGGCCTTGTTGAACACTGCGTTGAATACCGTTGGTGAATTGCGGGGCCCTTTCTGCCAGCCATGGCCGATGGAAACGGGCAGGTAATCGTGACCACCCATGCCCACGTTATGGCAGGTGTTACAACTGATCAGATGACTGGCGGACAGCCGCGGCTCGAAGAACAGCATCTTGCCCAGCTCCACCTTGGCGGCGGTCAGCTCGTTACCGTCGATCACCGGCGGATACTTGGGTACGGCGCTGAACATATCGGCAGCCCTGTCCCGCAGGTCGCTGTCTGCAAGAGCGACCTGCGCTCCTGTCAGCAGACCTGCGGTCAGAATAATGGCGGCAGACGTTTTCATGATCTCTCTCCCTCAGACTTGGTCATTACAGACTCTTCATGTATCAACATAACAAAGGCCTATAGTAACGCAATAACACTATTTTCGGGATCGAATCAGAAATTGACCTAACACAAGAAAGGCACCAAATGGCGTCAGCACCGGCATCACCCTACCGGTTTTCCTCATTGCGAAAGCGCCGGATAAATGCCTCGGACTCGGCAATGGCACTCTCCATTTCCCGGATCAGCGAATCCACATCCTGCCGGATGCGTCCCAGCTCGCTTTCCAGCGCGGCAATGGCCTGGGCATTGAGGTTGTGCTTGAGGTACAGCTGCTGGTCCTCGAATGCCTGCAGCACCGGCGTCATGCGGTCCTCCGCGTCGTGCATGCGGGAGATCAGCTGCTCGTAGTGGCGGCGGGTTTCCCTCAGCTTCTGCTCGCTGGAACGGCGCAGCGACGGGCTTTCGTACTGGTCCAGCTCGTCCTCCCACTCATCGAACAGGTCGCCGGCAACCTCCTCCACTTTGCCGATACGCTCGCGCACGTTCTCCGCGGCACCCTCGCTGTTGTCGAAGGCATCCCGGACTTCCTCGTATTTTTCCTTCAGGGGCGTGTCCGGGGTATCCACCACGCTCTGGAAGCGCTCCAGCGAGGAGCGGAAGGTCTCCCGGGCCTCCTCCTGCGAACCCCTGGCATCCTCGACCCGGTCCACCAGGATATCGCGCTTCTCGATACCGAACCTTTCCATGGTGTTGTAGTACAGGGTGCTGCACCCGGTTACGGCCAGCAGGCCTGCCAACAGCAGGGTCAGGCGCAGGGGAGTGGCAGGGCGGATCAGTGGCATGTCCAGGACTCCGTGTCGTCAGGTCGTCCTGTCATGCTAGCTGGTGGGGAGGAAAAGGGAAAATACCGGGGGTTGCGAAGGCAGGCTATTTACCGATGCAGAAGCTGCTGAAAATCTTCCCCAGCAGGTCATCGGAAGTCATGGCGCCGGTGATTTCCCCCAGGGCATCCTGGGCCGCGCGCAGGTCCTCAGCCAGCAACTCACCGGCGCCATAGCCCTGAAGCTGCTCCTGCCCCTGGCGCAGGGAAGCCAGCGCCCGCTCCAGGGCGTCCAGGTGCCTCCGGCGGGCGAGGAAGCCCCCTTCGGTGGTGGTGGCGAAGCCCATGCACTGTTTGAGGTGGTCCCGCAGCACCTCCAGGCCATCGGCGGACTTGGCGGCGAGCCGGATCACCGGCGCTGACTGGTGGGTTTCGGCACGGATACCCACAGGCTCACCGGACAGGTCCACCTTGTTGCGGATCACCGTTACCGGCGCGTTTTCCGGCAACTGATCGATAAAGTCCGGCCACAGCGCATGGGGCTCGGTTTCCGGCGTGGTGGTGGCATCCACCATCAGCAGGATACGGTCGGCCTGACGTATCTCCTCCCAGGCCCGGGCGATGCCGATCTGTTCCACTTCATCCGGGCTGTCCCGCAGACCCGCGGTATCAATGATATGCAGGGGCATGCCGTCGATGTGGATGTGCTCACGCAGCACATCCCGGGTGGTGCCCTCGATAGCGGTGACAATGGCGGCCTCACGGCCGGCAAGGGCGTTGAGCAGGCTGGACTTGCCGGCGTTGGGGCGCCCGGCGATCACCACCTTCATGCCATCCCGCAGCAGGCTGCCCTGGTGAGCTTCCGCCAGTATCCGCTCCAGGTCGGCAAGCAGTTGCTGCAGGTGACCGGCCACCTTGCCGTCGGCCAGAAAGTCGATTTCCTCTTCCGGGAAATCGATGGCCGCTTCCACGTAAATGCGCAGGTTGGTGACAGACTCCACCAGCTCATTGATGCGCCGGGAGAACACCCCCTGGAGAGACTGAACCGCGGACCTTGCGGCCTGCTCCGAGCTGCTTTCAATCAGGTCAGCGATGGCCTCTGCCTGGGCCAGGTCGAGTTTGTCGTTGAGGAAGGCGCGCTCGGAGAATTCGCCCGGCCGTGCCAGGCGGGCGCCCAGCTCGCACACCCGCCGCAGCAGCAGATCCAGGATCACGGGGCCACCATGGCCCTGGAGTTCCAGCACGTCTTCGCCGGTGAAGGAGTGAGGGTTGGGGAAGAACAGGCCGATGCCCTCATCGATCAGGCCCCCGCCGCCGTCCAGGAAGGGGCCATAGTGGGCATAGCGGGGCCGGGGGGCGAACCCCAGTATGGTTCGGGCAATGGTACCAGCGGCAGGGCCCGATACCCGGACAATACCCACCCCGGCCTGGCCCGGCGCGGTGGCAATGGCAGCAATGGTGTCGGTACGGGGCTGCATGGGTTCCTCCGGAAAAACTGGGCTGGAACAAAAAGGGGCTCCCGTCCGGAGCCCCTTTGGTTGGCAAGTATGGGCGCTAGCCCTTCTTGGTGGCCATTTCCGCTTCAATCTTGCGGGTAATGTACCACTGCTGGGCAATGGACAGAATGTTGTTGGTCAGCCAGTAAAGCACCAGACCGGCCGGGAACCAGAGGAAGAAGACCGTGAAGATGATGGGCATCAGCTTCATGATCTTGGCCTGCATGGGGTCCGGCGGTGTCGGGTTCAGGTGCATCTGCAGCATCATGCTGGCGCCCATCAGGATCGGCAGGATGAAGAAGGGATCCATCTGGGAGAGATCCTGGATCCACAGCATGAAGGGCGCATGGCGCAGCTGCACGCTTTCGAACAGTACCCAGTACAGGGCGATGAACACCGGCATCTGAACCAGAATCGGCAGACAGCCCCCCAGGGGATTGATCTTCTCCTTCTTGTACAGGGCCATCATTTCCTGGGACATGCGCTGGCGGTCATCGCCATAGAGCTCCCGCAGCCGGGTCAGCTGGGGCGCCACGGCGCGCATGCGGGCCATGGAACGGTAGCTGGTGGCGGAGAGTTTGAAGAACACCGCCTTGACCACCACCGTCAGCAGGATAATGGCCACGCCCCAGTTACCCACAATGCTGTGAATCCAGTCCATGAACAGGAACAGGGGCAGCGAAAGGAAGAACAGGAAACCGAAGTCAACAGTGCGGTCCAGGTTGGGTGCCACGTTTTCCAGGCGGTCAATAATCTTGGGGCCCACATAGACCCGGGCGCCGGCGCGGCCGGTTTCACCGGGTTCGACCACAGTGGCCGGGCTGACAAACCCCATGACGTTCAGGTTGCCCCGTTCGGTGGTCTGGAACTGGTGAGTCTGATCCCGGGGGGGTATCCAGGCGGAAATGAAGTAGTGCTGCAGAAACGCCAGCCAGCCGTTGGTGACAGGCTGATTGATCCGGTTGTCCTCGAGATCCGAGAAGTCGTATTTCTCATAGGGATCGTCCTGGCTGCTGATCACCAGCCCCAGGAAGGCCTGAATTCCCATGCTGTTCTGGGCGGTGGGGTCCGGTGTCTCGTCACGGACGATCTTGCCGGTAAAGTTGCCCTGCCAGGCCTCCCCGGACTGGTTGTCGATCAGGTATTCGACATCGATCTCGTAACTGTCCCGGGCCAGGGTATAGCGTTTGGTGACCGCTACGCCTTGGTCGGTCTCCAGGGTAAGGTCCACCTGGAGGGAATCCTGGCCTTCTTCGAGGGTTATCTCGGAACTCTCGACGTCGTAGACCGGCGGCTCGCCATTGCGACGGCTGTCGAAACCGTCCCGGCCTATCATGCCGCTTTCCAGGAAATAGGTGCGATTATCCCCGGTCTGCAGCAGCCGCAGGGGCTCGTCGCCATCCAGAGTGCGGTCGTAGTCGAGCAGGGAGGCCTCTACCAGGTTGCCGCCGGCGCGGTCGATCTTCAGTTCCAGGACATCGGTGCGAACGGTCACCAGCCGTTCGGAGTCAGAGAGATCGGAGGCTCTGGCCGACCGTTCGCCCTCGGGTGGTGAGAATTCTCCCGCGTCTTCGTCTCCGTTGCCTTCGTCCGGCAGCGACAATTCTTCATTGCCCCCGGAAGCATCGTCGGCTGCAGACTGTTCCTGGACGGTGGGACTGTCAACGGGCTGGTTATAGTCCTCGTTCCACGCCAGGACCATCATGTAGCTGACAATGGCAAGACCGGCAAATAATACAATGCGCTGAATGTCCATAAACTTAGTCTGCAGTTGGGTTGGCTTTTGGTCGGGAATCTGGCCGGTCAGTACCGGGTACCGGATCGTATCCCTGGGTTCCCCAGGGATGACAGCGGGACAGGCGCCGTGCGGTCAGTACGGAACCGCGTAAGGCGCCGTGGACTTCGATGGCTTCCAGGGCGTAGGCAGAGCAGCTGGGAATGTGGCGACAATGGCTTGCCATCATCGGGCTGATGGCGTAACGGTAGATCTGGATGGGAATGACCAGGAGAGATCGCATATTGCCTATCCTGACCGGCCGTTACCGGTATCGTTGTCAGGGGACTTCCTGGCCAGCTTTTGCCAGAGATCATTCAGCGCCCGGTGCAGGGTCTGGTTATCCCGGGTTGCCAGGTTCTGGCGCCCGAGTACGACAATGTCGAGAGCCCCCAGGTCGGTACGGTGGCGAAAAGTTTCGCGGACCAGTCGCTTGACCCGGTTACGCTGAACGGCGTGCCTGAGATTTCGCCTGGAAAAGATCAGGCCAAGCCTGGGTCTCCCAAGGTTATTGGGGGCCGCCAGGATCAGGAAATGCCGGTGCGGTACTCGCACCTGTACGTCGTTGAAAACGCCGGAATAATCGGCCGGGCGAAGCAGACGCGACGTTTTGGGAAACGAGTAATTCCCCACACCGGAACCCGGATCAGGCTGACAGACGTGCGCGGCCTTTGGCGCGGCGACGCGAAATGACCTTGCGGCCGTTGGCTGTGGCCATACGGGCACGGAAACCGTGGACGCGCTTACGCTTCAGGACGCTCGGTTGAAACGTTCTTTTCATGATTAGCTCTCATTGATCCAGTGGTTGATCTGCAGCGACTGGCTGCAAAATGAACAGTCAAAACAGGAGCGGCATTCTAAGCAAATCAGGGCGCGATTTCAACGCTTTCCGACAGTGCATTCGGGGCAGGATCCGGTTACCGCACAGCAGGGCGATGGGATGGTTCCCGGACCGGATAATAACTGAAACAGATCTTTTTGAATCTTTTAAATCTTTTCTGTAATTACTGTTATTAAGCAGGCCCATTTCTGTGGATAGCCCGAAAAAGGGAATTGAAAACAATAAGGTAAGGAAAGGGTAAGGCTGTTGTCGGGGGCCCGTGAGCTCTGTGGACAGGTGCAGTATGAATTGGGGAAAAAAAGCCGTCAGGCTGAAACCGGGACTTTTCCCCGAGCCCTACAGGAGTTGTGAACAGGGTTCATGAGAGTTTGCAGACAGGCTGGTGTGGATAAGTATTTGTGAGGGATTTTCTGTACACAACGGTGTGTATAAGATTGTAAAAAGTTGATAAATCTTATAAAAGATTTCCACAGGGTGTTCATGGGTCAATGTTTCGGGCTTTTCCTGAGCCCGGCTGAGGGGTAGAATTTCGCTCTTGTGGTCCGTCGACAGACAGATCGGTGAGTCCCAATTCTGGTCAATCAGCATCGGAGGCAGGCTGTCGTGCCGCAGAGCATCTGGCATCAGTGTCTTGAAGTACTCCGGGATGAGTTTCCGGCGCAGCAGTTCAACACCTGGTTAAGACCCCTTCAGCCACAACTGGATGAAGGCAACCTGGTGTTGTTTGCCCCCAACCGGTTCGTCATGGACTGGGTCAACCAGAAGTACCTGCGCCGTATAGAGGAAGTCATCAAGGATCTGGAGGGTGGGCAGGCCCCGCGGGTGAACATGAAGGTGGGTTCGGCGTCCCGGCCGGC
>JBMCIH010000006.1:0-18827 GCA_048617055.1 Marinobacter sp.
TCGCCCTTACAAGGCGAGGGTCGCAGGTTCGATCCCTGCACCACCCACCACTTTCCGGTGCCACTGACTTGCCCCAGTCAGTGGAATGTTGTCCCTCGGCACCAGCCGCCGGGGCAATGATGCGGAGCGGTAGTTCAGCTGGTTAGAATACCGGCCTGTCACGCCGGGGGTCGCGGGTTCGAGTCCCGTCCGCTCCGCCATTTTTTCCCTTCGTTTTTTTACTTCCTGTTTAAACCGATACGCCTCCTTTTGCGTGGTTCCACGTGTTCAGGTTATTGCGCACAGTTCACCCCGAAAGGTCTGGCAGCGATAATGCGGGGAAGGTACTCCGAACCCGGCAAGTCCGGAAAACCTCTTCCTGACCAACGACCATGCACCGAAACAAAAACTCACAGATCTGTGCTGCCTGTCCCGGTGGCCCCTGGCTAAAATGACTCCGTATGGTCACACTGATTCCTCTGAAAGAGTGTGATGAGTGTTGATTAGCGATGACGTTTGGTAACTCAGGTATCGTTCAGCCGGGGAGGCACTGAATGGCTTTAGCCGATCCCTCTGCCCAGGGTTATTCTGCCGTATTCCTGATGGATGGTGTCGAGGTGGCCCGGCAGATGCGGGCGACCGAGTTCGATGCCTTCCTGGACGGCTACGTCGGCCTCTCGGACCTGGCTGATACCGATGTCCGGGCGGTATTCCTTGAGCTGGACGAGGATTTGCTGGTGCGCAGCCTGGTCTTCTTCCGCATCTATTTCGATGAGGAGGGCCGCGCTGACAGTCACTGGAACATTCCGGTAGAGACACTGGCCCGCAAGGGCTCGGCCGGGCCTGATATGGGCGCCGGCCCCATTCGCCTGGTCTGCCGCAGCCGCTGCCCCGAACAGCGTTACCGGTCCGATCTGTGGGACCCGGACATGACGCCGGGGTCCAACCACTTCCAGTCGATCCGCAAAGCGGTAGAAGCCAATCATCTCAAGTACAAACGCAAACCGGTGTCCAGAGACGACGACATCCCCGTGCTGCGCACGGCACTGGGGAAACCCGATGCCGACGTTGCTGCCCGGGAGGCGGCCGCCCAGCGTAATCGCCTGGCCCACATCATTCGTGAGCAGCGGTTGCGGATCAAGACGCTGCAGGGTGCTCATCAGGAGTCTCTGGCGGCTGTACAGCGTGAACACCGGCTTGAGCGTCAGGCCTGGCAGGAGGAAAAGGCCGAGCTGGAACGCCGGACGGAGCGCACCCGGCTGGACTCGGATAAGCTCAGGAAGCGGCTGGAGCGTCGTGACCAGCAGGTAAAGGAGTTGCGTGAGCAGCTTGAGGAAGTGAGGGTCATGGTGTCGGCGGCACCGGCCGGGCTGGAGGAAGCGGCCCAGGCGGAGGTGGTGTTGCTGCGGGAGCAGCTGGAACGCAAGCAGCGGGAACTGGACAGTCAGAGTCGCCTCATTCGTGACCTGGAGAAGGCAGTCACCGAAGCCCGGAACAAGGCTCCGGACGAGGGAAGCCTGATCCGGCAGTTGCAGGACCAGAAGGTGTTTCTGGTGAGTTACCATGCCGGCGTCGGGCACCTGACCCTGCCCTTCGAGGGCCTGCGGCGTTACTTCGATAACCCCACCGGATACGCCGCCGAAAAATGTGGTATCTCCGAACCGGCCTACCGGCGCTGGCTGGAGCACTATGAAAACCCGGTGTGCCGGGCCCCGGGCAGGAAAGACGGCGAAATCTGTGGCAGGCCGGTGATGCGTATCAGCCAGCCGGCGGATTTCGAGCCCGGCGTCCACGACCGCTGCGACAAACACGCGCCTGCGTCAGCGTGAAAGCCACGTGACAATCTTTTTCAGAATGGGTCCGGATTCGTTAAGATGGCGTATCAAGCAGCCACTGACAGACTGAGAGCGTTAATGGATCAATTCAGGAATATCGGCGTAATCGGCCGCATGGGCAGCGTCAAGGTGGTCGAAACGCTGCGGTCTCTGAAGACCTACCTGCTCAATGAGAACTACCAGGTGATCCTCGAGCAGGATACCGCCAGCATGGTGCCGGGTCACGGCCTGCAGGTGGCCAGCAAGAAGCTGTTGGGGGAGATCTGCGACCTGGTGATCGTGGTTGGGGGCGATGGCAGCCTGCTGGGCGCGGCCCGTGAGCTGGCCAAGTCCAAGATCCCGCTGCTCGGGGTCAACCGTGGCCGGCTTGGCTTTTTAACCGATATCTCTCCGTCGGACCTGGAAGAGCGCCTGGGGAAGGTGCTGCAGGGGGAGTACATCGAGGAGAACCGCTTCCTGCTCGATGGCAACCTGGAGCGGGACGGCCTGCCCATGGGCTTTGGCAGCGCCCTCAACGATGTGGTGCTGCACCCCGGCAAGTCCACCCGTATGATTGGCTTTGACCTCTATATCGACGGGCATTTCGTCTACAGCCAGCGCTCCGACGGGCTGATCGTGTCCACGCCCACCGGCTCCACCGCCTATTCACTCTCCGCCGGCGGGCCCATCATGCACCCCAAGCTCGATGCCATCGTGCTGGTGCCCATGTTCCCCCATACCCTCAGCAGCCGCCCCATCGTGGTGGACGGCAAGAGCGAGATCAAGCTGGTGATCGGCGACACCAATGAAACCTATCCGCAGATCAGCTTCGATGGCCAGATGGACATTGCCTGTGCGCCGGGGGACATCATCCGCATTACCAAGAAGCCCTTCAAGATCCGTCTGATTCACCCGAAGGATCACAATTTCTACGCCACCTGCCGCGACAAACTCGGCTGGGCCAGCGAAATAGCAGCGAGTTGATCATGGCAAGTGCAACCACTGCCTCCCGGGGCTACGACATCATCGGGGATATCCACGGCTGTGCCCGCACCCTCGAGCATCTGCTGGAACAGATGGGATACCACAGGCGCAACGGCATCTATCAGCACCCGAAGCGCCAGGCCATTTTTATCGGCGACATCATCGACCGTGGCCCGCGCATCCGTGAGGCCCTTCACCTGGTGCGGAATATGGTGGAGCAGGGATCGGCCCGCATTGTCATGGGCAACCATGAATACAACGCCCTGGGCTATTGCACCCGGGCACGGCCGGGCAGCGGCAAGACCTTCCTGCGGGAGCACAACCCCCGACACGACCGGCTTATCCGGGAAACCCTGGAGCAGTTCGACCATTACCCGCGGGAGTGGAACGAATTTCTGGAATGGTTTCTGACCATGCCCCTGTTCATCGAGGAAGAGGACTTCCGGGTGGTCCATGCCTGCTGGGACGAGCGCCTGATCCGGCAGTTCCAGCAGAGCCAGGGCGGGGCCTGCATCGACGAGGACTTCCTGCACGCATCGGCGGCCATCGAATCCTTTGCCGGCCAGGTCATGGATACCCTGTTGCGGGGTACCGACCTGCCGCTGCCGGACGGTACCTCCATCACCGGACGGGACGGATACACCCGCAAATTCTTCCGTACCAAGTTCTGGGCCGAAAACCCGAAAACCTACGGCGACGTGGTGTTCCAGCCTGACCCCCTGCCGGAGGAGGTCGCCCGCCGTGAGCTCAGTGAGAAGGAGCGCCGGGAAATCCTCAGTTATCCCCCCGTGGAGCGCCCGGTGTTTGTCGGGCACTACTGGATGGAGGGGGAGCCCGCGCCCCTGAAACCCAATGTCGCCTGCCTGGATTACAGCGCGGTCAAATATGGCAAGCTGGTGGCCTATCGCATGGACGGAGAACAGGAACTGCGGCCGGAGAAATTCGTCTACGTCAATGTGGATCGTCCGGAACTCGGGGGCCAATTCCAGACTGAAGACAGCGTGGCGAGGTAAACAATTTGTATCGAATCAAGGAACTGCCCGCCGGCGAGGACCTGTCCGGTTTCAGTGCCTGGCTGGGGAACGAGGGAGTCAGCCACCGCATTACCCGGGAGGCCGACAGCCAGGTTCTGTGGCTGGCCAACCCGGACCATGCGCAACCGGTGCTGGCGGCCCTGGAACAGTACATGACGGAGGAAGACGTCCGGAGCCGGGTCAACCGGGCCGGTCGCGCCCCTGTCCGTGGCGGGCGCTGGCAACCCTCGCCCCGCCACGCACCGCTGGTGTTCGGACTGATTGCGATCGCCGCCGTAGTGGCCTGGGTCACGGGCCTGGGGGAGAACCTGGTGTCTGCGCTGTTGCTGTATGTGGACCCCCGCGTCCACGACTGGCAGACCCTCGATGGCCGGCTGGACGGACTGTTGAACACCCTCGCCTCGGGGCAGGTTTGGCGTCTGATCACGCCCGACTTTCTGCATTTCAGCGTTATGCACCTGCTGTTCAACGCGGTCATGTTGTGGTTCCTCGGCAGCCAGGTGGAGTGGGTGGATGGCAAAGGGCGCCTGGTGGTGCTATTCCTGGTGACCAGCCTGCTCTCCAACACCCTCCAGTACCTGGCCTCGGGCCCCCTGTTCGGCGGCTTGTCCGGCGTGGTCTACGGCGTGCTGGGGTACTGCTGGCTGAGCCAGCAGCGATCGCCGCGGTTCCAGTTCCCGCCGGCGCTGGTGACCTTTGCGCTGGTATGGATGATCATCGGGTTCACGCCGCTGCCGGTAATGCTGGGTATCGGGCGTATGGCGAATGAGGCCCACCTGGGCGGTTTTGTGGCCGGGTTGCTGGTGGCCGGGCTGATGCCGCCGCCACGGCGCCGTCAGCCGGTCTGACCGGACTCGCTGACATCAGGCGTAAAAAAAAGCCCCGCCAAAAGGCGGGGCGTGAAGTGAGCTCGAAAGCTCCTGATGAGAGAGACCAAATGAAACGACCGCGTCATTTGGTGAAGTAATGATAATCATTTTCGTTTAAGGCTGTCAAACCCTCAGCAAGAGTTTTTTATGACTTACGAAGAATTAATTGAGCGCCTGGATCCAACCGTTTACCAGAACCTCCGCCGGGCCATCGAACTTGGCAGGTGGCCGGATGGTCGCAGGGTGTCCGATCAGCAGCGTCGCATCTGCCTGGAAGCGGTGATTCACTACGAGCGGACCCATGATATCCCCGAGGCAGACCGGGTCGGCTACATCGAGCGCAACAGTTGCGGTTCCGGTGCGTCCGATACGGACAGCGGCCCGGAAACTGTCCGTATCGTCAGTTGAGGTCTTCTTGAGCGAAATAATCGAGGCCAGCGGGCGCCTGAGGAAAATGCCGGTGGTGGCGCAGCGACCGGTAGGCTATACCCTCAGAGTGGGCGACCATGAGTTGCCCCTGAACGATCTGCTTGGCCGGACCATCGAGATCCGCTTCAGCGGCGAGATCCGCTGCATCCACTGTGACCGGAAGACCCGCAAGAGTTTCGGCCAGGGCTACTGTTACCCGTGTTTCAAACGGCTGGCGGCCTGCGACAGCTGCATCATGAGCCCGGAGAAGTGCCATTATCACCTGGGCACCTGTCGCGAGCCGGAGTGGGGCGAAACCCACTGCATGACCGGCCATGTGGTCTATCTGGCCAACTCGTCCGGACTGAAGGTGGGTATTACCCGGGCCAGCCAGGTACCCACCCGCTGGATTGACCAGGGGGCGGTAACGGCGGTGCCCGTCCTGCGGGTGGCCTCCCGTTACCTGGCCGGGCTGGTGGAAGTGGCTTGCAAACAGCATGTGGCCGACCGGACCAACTGGCGCACCATGCTCAGGGGTGCGGCACCGGACATCGACCTGGTGGCGGAGCGCAAGGCGCTGCTGGCCCGGATAGCCCCGGAACTGGAACAACTGGCCGCCGAGCACGGCCATGACACTATCGAAGTCGCCGTGGATCCGGTCTGGTCACTGGATTATCCGGTTGCAAGCTGGCCGGACAAAATCCGCACCCACAACCTGGACAAGGAGCCGGTCGCCAGCGGCGTTCTGCAGGGCATCAAGGGCCAGTATCTGATGCTGGATACCGGCGTGATCAACATTCGCAAGTACACGGCCTACCACGTCCGTGTCAGGGTTCTGTCGGAGTAACATCATGCGTACCAACCAACCGAAGACCGTTTATCTGAGTGAATACCGGGTGCCGGATTTCCTGGTGGACCATGTCGACCTGCGGTTCGAACTGTTTGAGGAGGGAGCCCGGGTCCACAGCACACTCACCATGCGCCGCAATCCGCAGGCCGGGAATCCGTCAGGCCAGCTGGAACTGGACGGCGACTGCCTGCGGCTGGAGTCCGTTCACCTGAACGGGCGCGCGCTTGAGCCCGGCGAGTACGAGGACCGCGGCGATGCCCTGGTGGTGGCGTCGGTGCCGGACAGCTTTGAACTGCAGGTGGTGACCTGGACCGAGCCCCAGAAAAATACCCGGCTGGAGGGCCTGTACAGGTCATCCGGCATGTTCTGCACCCAGTGCGAGGCGGAAGGGTTCCGCTGCATCACCTTCTTCCCGGACCGGCCCGATGTGATGGCCCGTTACCGCACCCGGATCGAAGCCGACAAGGCGGCCTGCCCCGTGCTGCTGTCGAACGGCAACCCGGTGGAAAGCGGGGACCTGGACGAGGGCCGCCATTTTGTCACCTGGGAGGACCCGTTTCCCAAACCCAGCTACCTGTTTGCCCTGGTGGCCGGCGACCTGGTGGAGAAGACCGACACCTTCCATACCCTGTCCGGCCGCACCATAGACCTGCGCATCTATGTGGAGCCCCGCAATGCGGACAAGACCGGCCATGCCATGACGTCCCTCAAGCGGGCCATGCGCTGGGATGAGGATGTCTATGGCCGGGAGTACGACCTGGACATCTTCATGATCGTCGCGGTGGACGATTTCAACATGGGGGCCATGGAAAACAAGGGCCTGAACATCTTCAACTCCTCCTGCGTGCTGGCCCGGCCCGAGTCGGAAACCGACGCGGCCTTCCAGCGGGTCGAGGCCATTGTGGCCCACGAATACTTCCATAACTGGTCCGGCAACCGGGTGACCTGCCGTGACTGGTTCCAGCTCAGCCTGAAAGAGGGCTTCACGGTGTTCCGTGACTCCCAGTTCTCGGCGGATATGGGTTCGCCCACGGTCAAGCGTATCGAGGACGCCACCCTCCTGCGCACTGCCCAGTTCGCCGAGGACGCTGGTCCCATGGCGCACCCGGTACGGCCTGAGTCCTACATGGAGATCTCAAACTTCTACACGCTGACCATCTATGAGAAGGGCGCCGAAGTGGTGCGCATGATCCACACCCTGCTGGGCCCGGAGCGGTTCCGCAAGGGCAGCGACCTCTATTTCGAGCGCCATGATGGCCAGGCGGTGACCACGGACGACTTTGTCCGTGCCATGGAGGATGCCAGCGGCCGTGACCTGGGCCAGTTCCGCCGCTGGTACGAACAGGCGGGCACGCCGGTGCTGACGGTGGAAGACGACTATGACGAGTCCCGCCAGGTCTACCGGCTGACCGTACGTCAGCGGATTCCGGATACGCCGGGCCAGACCGGCAAGAAATCCCAGCACATCCCGTTTGCCCTCGGCCTGCTGGACGCCGAGGGCCGGGACATACCGCCGATGCTGGCGGGGGAGGGCGGGCCGGCGGCCACCACCCGGATCCTGGAGTTGACGGAAGCGCAGCATACCTTCGAGTTCACGGGCATCCCCAGCCGCCCGGTACCGTCACTGCTGCGGGATTTCTCGGCGCCGGTGCGGGTCGAATACCCGTGGACCCGGGACCAGCTGATGTTCCTGATGAGCCACGACAGCGACGGCTTCAATCGCTGGGATGCGGGCCAGCGGCTGGCGGTGGAGGTGATCCGCGAGCTGTCCGGTCATGCCGAGGTCGAGGTGGACCCGCGCCTGATCGAGGCCAGCCGCACCCTGCTGAACGACCGGGATGCGGACCAGGCCCTGGTGGCCAAGATGCTGCAGCTGCCCTCGGAGGCCTACCTGATCGAACTGACTGAGGCGCCGGATGTACAGACCATCCACCACGCCCGGGAACGGGTGCTCAAGGTGCTGGCCATTTCGCTGCGGAAGGAGCTGCTCGCCTGCTACCGTCGTCAGCAGCCGGCCGAGCCCTACCGGGTCACACCGGCGGATGTGGCCAGCCGCAGCCTGCGCAATATGGCCCTGGCCTGGCTGCTGCACATTGGCGATGAGGAAGCCCGGGACCTGGCGCGGCACCAGTTTGAAAACGCCACCAACATGACGGACCAGTCCGGTGCGCTGCGGGCACTGGTCAATTCCCCCTTCGGGGAAGAGCGGGTGCAGGCCCTGGAGGCCTTCTACCGCCAGTGGCACGGTGACCCCCAGGTGGTGGAGCAGTGGTTCTCCATCCAGGCCTCCAGCCCGGTGGCCGGCGACCTGGCTGCGGTGCGCCGGCTGCTCGAGCATGAGGCCTTCGACTGGAAGAACCCGAACAAGATCCGCAATGTGATCGGTGCCTTTGCCGGCCAGAACCTGGTGCATTTCCACGCCCAGGACGGGTCCGGGTACCAGTTCCTGGCGGATGTCATCCGCCGGCTGGATGACAGCAACCCCCAGATCGCCGCCCGCCTGGCAGCACCGCTGACCCGGTGGCGGAAATTCGCCCACGTCTACAGTGAGGGCATGCGCAAGGCGCTGGAGTCTGTACGTGGCAAGGACGGCCTCTCCCGGGATGTCTATGAAATCGTCCACAAGAGCCTTGCGGACTGATCATCCGAACGATAATGGTCGCTGTGTCAGACGCTTAGTCTGACCAGTGGCTTTATTTTGAGCGTGATCTGAGCTATTTTCTTAAAAGCTCATATTGTGACGTTTTGTAACGTCCCGCCGCCGGATCCCGGTGTGGTTGACCTGCCTGCAGGAAATGCCAGCGGGAATCTGAACCAGAAAAATACCAATCAAGAAGGAATTGTCTATGGCTACCCGAACCGCACTGCGACTCAAAGCCTCCACCCTGGCCCTGACTGCCGCCGTTGGCCTGGCCGCAGGCTCCATGTCGGTGTCCGCTCAGGAACAGCGCTTCGTGACCATTGGTACCGGGGGCGTCACGGGCGTTTACTACCCTGCCGGTGGCGCCATCTGCCGGCTGGTGAACATGGACCGCAAGGAGCATGGCATTCGCTGTTCGGTCGAAAGTACCGGCGGCTCTGTCTACAACCTCAATTCCATACGTCAGGGTGAGCTGGACCTGGCGGTGGCACAGTCCGACTGGCAGTACCATGCCTACAACGGCACCAGCGAGTTTGAGGACGAGGGCGCCCATGAAGACCTGAGGGCGGTGTTCTCACTGCACCCGGAACCCTTCACCGTGGTTGCCAGCGAGGGCTCGGGTATCAAGACCTTCGAGGACCTGGAGGGCAAGCGGGTGTCCGTGGGCAACCCCGGCTCCGGCCAGCGTGCCACCGCCGAGGTACTGATGGACGAAATGGGCTGGGATATGGAGAAGTTTTCCCGGGCGGCCGAGCTGAAGGCGGCGGAGCAGTCCCAGGCCCTGTGCGACGGCAACATTGATGCCTTCTTCTATACCGTCGGTCACCCCTCCGGCGCGATCAAGGAGGCCACCACGTCCTGTGACAGCACCATCGTGTCGGTGGACAACAAGGCCACCCGCAAGCTGGTGGACGACAATCCGTACTACCGGGAGGCCACTATCCCCGGGGGTATGTACCGCGGCAATGACGAGGATGTAAAGACCTTTGGCGTGGCGGCCACCTTCGTGACCTCGGCCAAAGTGGATGACGAAGTGGTCTATGAAGTGGTCAAGGCGGTGTTCGAGAACTTCGACAGCTTCAAGCGTCTGCATCCGGCCTTCGAGAACCTGGAAAAGGAAGAGATGGTTTCGGATGCGCTGAGTGCTCCGCTGCATGACGGCGCCAAGAAGTACTATCGCGAGGCTGGCCTGATCGACTGAGCCGCCAGGCTGAACGATGGACGACCGCCGGGGGCCAGGCCTCCGGCGGTTTTTGTGTGACCACTGTATTTTCCATGGAACCGGCCTCATGACTTCACGCGACCCGTCCGCCCCCGAGCACGTTGAGTCTTCCAGGGTTCAGGATGTTCTGCAGACGGAAACCGGTGGCCGTGAGCTGAGGGGAGTGACCGCCAGGCTGCTGTTTGCGGTGGCGGTTCTCTGGTCGCTGTTCCAGTTATGGATTGCCTCGCCCCTGCCCTACACGGTGGGTGTGGGCATGTTCAATTCCACGGAAGCCCGGTCGATTCACCTGGCTTTTGCGGTTTTTCTCGTCTACACCGGCTTTCCCATGTTCCGGGGCCGGCACGCCCGTCGCATTCCGGTTTTCGACTGGCTGCTGGCACTGGCGGGCGCCTTTGCCGCCGGCTATCTGTTTCTGTTCTATGAGGGTCTGTCCGACCGGCCCGGCGCCCCCCTGACCCGGGATCTGGTGGTCGCCCTGGGTGGGCTGTTGCTGCTGCTAGAGGCCACCCGCCGGGCGCTGGGACTGCCACTGACCATTGTGGCGGGGGTCTTCATTATCTATTCGCTGGCGGGGCCCTGGATGCCCGACGTCATCTCCCACCGGGGGGCCAGCCTCAGCAAGCTGGCGTCCCACCAGTGGCTTGGCACAGAGGGGGTCTTCGGCGTGCCGCTGGGTGTCTCCACCAGCTTCGTGTTCCTGTTTGTGCTGTTCGGCGCGCTGCTGGAGAGGGCGGGCGCGGGCATGTACTTCATCCAGGTGACCTACGCCATGCTGGGTCATATGCGCGGCGGACCGGCCAAGGCCGCGGTGGTCTCCAGTGGCCTGTCGGGAATCATTTCCGGCTCGTCTATTGCCAACGTGGTTACCACCGGCACCTTTACCATCCCGCTGATGAAGCGGGTGGGTTTCCCGGCGACCAAATCCGGTGCCGTGGAAGTGGCTGCCTCCACCAATGGCCAGCTGACGCCGCCGGTGATGGGGGCGGCGGCCTTTCTGATCATGGACAGCGTGGGCGTCAGCTATCTGGAAGTGGTCAAGCATGCCATCCTGCCGGCGCTGATCTCCTATATCGCCCTGATTTACATTGTGCATATCGAGGCTTGCAAGCTGGGTATGGAAGGCATCGGGCGACAGCAACGGGCCACCCTGGCGCAGAAGATGCTCAAGTGGAGCGCCGTCATCCTCATACTGTGCCTGCTCACGTTTGTGGTGTATTTCGGGCTCGGCTGGATCAAGGACCTGATGGGGGATGATGCCATCTGGGTGGTACTGCCCCTGTTATTCTGCGCCTACCTGGCCCTGGTGTTCCTGGCTGCCAGGCGTGAGCCACTGCAGTCGGCCGACGAGGTGGACATGGAACATCTGCCGGCAGCCGGGGAAATCGCCTTGAAGGGCCTGCACTTCCTGCTGCCGGTGGTGGTGCTGGTGTGGTGCCTGGCGGTGGAGCGGTTTTCGGCATCGTTCTCGGCCTTCTGGGCAACACTGTTCATGATTTTTGTGGTGGTGACCCAGCGTCCGCTACTGGCGGGCTTCCGCCGTACCGGTTCGCTGGCGGCGGCCAGCCGGGCAGGGGGCACGGACCTGATTCTGGCCATGGCCACTGGTGCCAGGAACATGATCGGTATCGCCGTGGCAACGGGCACCGCCGGTATTGTGGTCGGCACCATTACCCTGACCGGTTTCGGCCAGGTCATGCTCGAGTTCGTCGAGCTTATCTCCGGCGGCAACCTGATGCTGATGCTGATCTTTACCGCCGTGATCTGCCTGATTCTCGGCATGGGGCTGCCCACCACCGCCAACTATGTGGTGGTATCCAGCCTGATGGCGCCGGTGATCGTTGCCCTTGGCGCCCAGAACGGTCTGCTGGTACCGCTGATCGCCGTCCACCTGTTTGTCTTCTACTTCGGCATCCTGGCGGACGATACGCCCCCGGTGGGGCTGGCGGCCTACGCCGCCGCGGCTATCTCCGGCGCCGACCCGATCCGCACCGGTGTGCAGGGCTTTGCCTACGATATCCGCACGGCGATACTGCCCTTCATGTTCATTTTCAACACCCAGCTGCTGCTGATCGGTCTGACCGGCTGGATTGATCTGATGGTGACCGTCGTGACGGCGGTGATCGCCATGCTTGCCTTTGCGGCGGCCACCCAGGGCTACTGGCTGACCCGCAGCCGTATCTGGGAGTCCCTTGCCCTGATCCTGGTCGCCTTTACCCTGTTCCGCCCCGGCTTCTGGTGGGACAGGGTCTATCCGGAATATGAGGTGCAGCCGGGTGCCGAGCTGGTGTCCTACGTGGAGTCGGTTGCCGACGATCCGGAGGTGGACTCGGTGGTGGTGCAGGTTTCCGGCACCTCCCTTACCGGTGACGACGTGGCCACCTGGGTCAAACTGCCCTTGCCGGAGGGTGGCAATGCCGAGGAGCGCCTGCTGAATGCGGGTCTCGAACTGCGCCGTGAAGACGATGTCATGGTGGTGGACTACATGGAGTTCGGCAGTCCCGCAGAAGAGGCGGGGCTGGACTTCGACTGGACCATCAACCAGGTCCGGGTACCCCAGGAACGCCCGCCCCGGGAACTGGTGTTCATCCCGGCCCTGGCCCTGCTGGCACTGATCGCCTGGCTCCAGCTGCGGCGCCTTGGCAAAGAGAATCCGCCGGGCACAGCGCCAGCTACCTGACAGCCCGGCAAATTTCCTGTTAAACTCCGCACCGATCGAGCCGCACTGGTAGCGCGGCTCCCGTTAACATGTGGTCTCTGGTACGGATCACCGCTGAGAGGAGTTTTTCCATGCCGGTCGTTACACTGCCCGATGGCAGCCATCGCAGTTTCCCCAACCCCGTTACGGTGCACGATGTCGCCGCCGATATTGGTGCCGGCCTGGCGTTCGGTGGGCACCACCAGCCAGACCAGTTCATCCCGGGCATCGCCCGGCACCTCCAGCACCAGGCTGTCGCTCTGGTCGAAGGAGAAGGGCATACCGTCCGGGAAGATGCCCGTGACCTTCACCAGGCTGATCTGGCCCAGGGCCGGCGCCTGCTGGTCCATGGTCAGCTCACGCACGCCGTAGCCGTGGGGGCTCATCAGGCTGTGGCGCTGACAGGCGGCGTGATACAGAAACCGGTCCTGCTGCTGGAAGTGTTGCGGCCGGAGCAGCATGCCCTCGGACCAGGCGACCTTTGCCAATCGTTCCATGATGTTGTGTCCTTAATGCTCGAGTCGTTAGCAGTGGCGACAGGGCATATCAGTCGCGAACCCGTGCCATGCCAAGGCCATCCACCGCAATGGTGATGTCCTTGTAGCCCCTGGGCCTGCCATCGAGGATCATCTTCCAGCGGGCTTCGTCGATGTTCTGGAAAGCGGCGACGATGCCGAGGTAGCGGGTATTCCCGTCCAGGGTCATCTCCAGCTTCTCCACCAGCTCCGGCCGCAGCACCACTTCGTCCATGGAGATCAGGTCCTTGTCGAGAACGCCCTCGGGCTCATCATAGAGATCAAAAAACCCGGCGCTGCGGAAGGTGTCCGCGGCTTTCAGTTCATAGATGCGAATGACCAGCGGCGAGGCGCGGCCAGAGGCATCGGGGTTAATGGAACCACTGGCTTCGAACCCGAGATTGGTATACGGGTCCACCACATAGTTGGCAACGGCACAGCCATTGAGCAATACCACACTGACAAGGAACAAACACTGAATCCATCGCATTGTCTGACTACTCCCTTTCACTGCGACTGACGGCTACTTCGTAGGCGTCTACAAATGTGTCGCTGCGCAGCATATGGTCGGTGTCGCCGTATTCCTGCTGGTGCTGCCGGCGCTGCTGATGCAGGGCGGCCAGCTCCCGCCGGCTCCGGAACCAGCGGCCACCCTGCACCGGCGGCTCCCGCAGGATGTCCCGGATGACCTCTTCCACCCCGCTAAGCAGGGCGCGTTCATGACTGACCACATCGCCGAAGGCCTGGGCCACGGCCTCCTCCGGCCCCAGGAAGGACGGGTGCCGGCGCAGCAGCAGGCTTTCCAGGGCGTCGCTGGAGGTGGCAGAGAATTTCAGCGGGTTGTTCTCGCTGCGCTGGAACAGAGTCTGCTTGACCCGCAGCTGTTGCTTCTGCCGCGCCCGCATATGCAGCAGATCCAGCAGACGGTCCAGCAGGGTGCGGGTCAGGGTGCCCAGGGCACGGCACTGGTCGGCGGTGAGGGACGACGGATCCGTGTCCCGCAGGCCCAGGCCCTCGAGCAGCGCCTGCAACTGGTCTGACGACTGCCCGCGCCCGGCACCGGGGCCGGAGACGGCCCCCCAGTCCCACTGGTCCGGTATGGCCGCTTTCGGCATCTCCACATGACTGTCACCCAGGAAGCGCTCATTGAGGCCTGAGGCGAGTACCGAATTCATATCACCTGCGTCCCGGGCCCGGGCCTGGGCTTCAGGCGCCATCGCTGACAGAGCGCTGGCCAGGACCGCTGAAGCGGGAGCCGGCGGCACATCAGGCTCCGCCAGCGGTTGCTGCGGCCCGGGGGCCGCCGACTGCGGCAGGCTCACGGCGATCTCGTAATCGCCAAGGCGCAGCTGGTCACCAGGGTTCAGGGTGGCTTCCATGTCCCGCCCCAGGGGCTCGGGGCTGCCATTGACAAACACGCCGTTGGTGGAGATATCGCAGATCAGGAAACATCCGTCGTCGTCACAACGGATTTGTGCATGGCGGGAGGAAACCACCTTGCCAGGGTCTGGAAGGTGCCAGTCGCAGGATTCCGAACGCCCGACAACCCATACCTGACCCGCTGAAAACCGCCGGGTGGAGGTGACTGTGGGCGAGAGCCGCTGATAGCTGGTGATCGCAAGCTCGAGTTCCATGAGCCAATCCTTCCTTTGACAACTGTCCTGGCGCACCAGCCTGGCAGCCGGTACATTCCCGTCCTGCCGGAGCAGGCACATCCTGGGTGATATCGGTAAACCGGGCAGACATTCTGGCGGGCGTCCGGTTACCGACCGGACAGAGATTATTCAGTGTCTCCGGCAAAGTCAATCACGGTTGCCCGGGTGTGCGACCGGGACAATGGGCATAACCGGAGACGTGTCACATCACCGGACTTTAAGATAAAGAGGCCGCTTGACTTGCTGTATCGGGAATGAATAGCATTCGATCCTCAGGAAATTCACCCTCAGGGAGCAAGAGGATCTGGCAGTGGACGCCAACGAGACCGTTCTTGACGACAGCACCCAGACCCGCGGCCGCGGCCTGCAGCCGGTCGGCGGCGAGCCCGAGGTCCCGGAAGCGCCGCGTCACAAGCGTCTGGGCATGGTGCTCAATAGCCGCTACCGGATCGTGTCGCTGATTGCCTCCGGTGGCATGAGCGATGTCTACAAGGCCGTCGACCAGAACCTCGAGAAAGCCGGTTCACGGGAGTGCCTGGTGGCACTGAAGATCCTGCGCACCAGCCTGACCCGCGACCCCGGCGCCCGCAGCCTGCTGGCCCGTGAGGCTGCCAAGTCCAAGCGCCTGTCCCACCCCAACATCATCCGCATCCATGACCTGAACCACGACGGCGATCACTGGTTTCTGGTAATGGAACTGCTGGAGGGCGAACCGTTGTCGCGGATCATCCAGCGGGCCAAGCCCAACGGGCTCAAGTGGAAAGGCTGTGTGGCGGTGTTGCGGCAGGTGGCCGACGCCCTCGCCTATTCCCACAGCCAGGGCATCGTTCATGCCGACCTCAAGCCGTCCAACATCTTCTTTACCCGTGAGGGCCGCATCAAGCTGCTGGATTTCGGGGTGTCCCGGGCGCTGCAGGCCCAGCAGCCGGAAGATTACCTGAACCCCCGCACCGAAGACGAAACCTCTGTCTATGGCTACACCCCGGCCTACGCCTCGCCGGAACTGATAGAGGGCAAGGACCCGTCGCCCCAGGACGACCTCTACGCCCTGGCCTGTATCAGCTACGAGTTGCTGTCGTCCCGGCACCCCTTCGACCGCCAGAAACTGAGCCTCGGGGAACTGGGCCGCTACAAGCTGAAAAAGCCCCCCAGCATGCCCCGGAGGTTCTGGCGGGTGGTCAAGCGCAACCTGCGCTACGACCCCAGGTACAGTTCCCTCGAACTGCTGCAAAATCGCATGCAGCCGGTGCGCTGGCAGCCCTGGGCGGCCTCCGTACTGGTGGTGGCAGGCCTGGCCGGGGCAGGCTTTCTCTGGTTTCAGCAGTTTGAGCGGGCCAATGCGGCGGAAAGAACCCTCGCCCAGCAGGAGCACCACGCCGATGCGGTAAGCCGTATCCGGGAACTGCCGCCGGAACAGTTGTTCGAGGAGGTTCAGGCCCTGCCCTCCCTGGAGCGCAACGGCATACTGCGGGAACGGTCCGGCGAGTTGCTGGACTGGTACCTGGGCCGGGTCGACGGCCTGCTGGTGGGCGGGCGCAGCGGCCAGGAGCTGCCTGACATCCCGGCGGCCCTGGCGCTGGTCGATGAGGCGTCGGTGATCTATCCCAGGGATTACGAACTGCGGCAGCTGGGACAGCGGATTACACGCCGCCAGCAGTCACTGGAGGCCGCCCTCGGCGAGGAGCTGGTCAGCCGGCTCGACGAGGGCGACTATCGGAGCCAGCAGGCATGGACCGACGTCACCGAACTGACCCGGGACCTGGAACGGATCGGAACCACGCCGCCGGCCCCCTCGGAGGAGGCCACGCAGCAGTTCAACGAGCAACTGACCGAGGCCCTGGACACCGACAATGACGCCGCCCTGGCCCGGCTGCTGACCCTGAGCGACCTGCTGTTTGCCGACCAGCCCGGGGTCAGCGACAAGCTGGCCCGGGCGGAAAATATGGAAGCCTCGGTGCGGGCCCTGGGGGACTACAATGACGAGGCCCTGTTCCCGGAGGATGCCGCCATGGACTTCTACGCCGACCGGTTCAGGCGCTGGCGCGACGAGATTGCCAACGCCGGCAGCCGGGACCAGCTCGACGCTGTCTACAATGGAATGACTGAGGTGCTCAACCGCCTGCCCCCCACCTTCAGCCCTCTGGCCGACGTTCGTGAGCAGCTGGCGGACGCTTACCTGGAAATGGCGGACAGCCTGCTGGCCAGGAACCAGACCCGCCAGGCCCAGCCAATGCTGACCCGGGCCCGGGAACTGATGCGCTCACCCTGAGGCCGGGCTCCCTCGACACACCCCCAGTAACGGTGCGACCCCGCGCCTGAGACGGGATTCCCCGTCACGCCGCCCGCGACAGAGTCCCCGCTGCCGGACCACATCCCAGGACTGATTCTGCAGCACGCAGGCCACCCATAAGGGTGCCAGCTCCGAGTGCCTCAGGTACTGCGCACATTGCGGCTCCAGTAACAGCCGCTTCAGGGCCGCCAGGGTCAGTTCGAAGCCGCGATGCCCATGGGCAAAAGCCTCCAGCTCGATCCGTTCCTGGTCCCCCAGGAGTCGGCCGGGCGGCAGGTCGGCGGTTATTGCCAGCACCAGCAGGGGATCGAGGGCGGGCCAGACCACCGGCAGCATCACCGGCCACTGCTCGGCAAACCGGACCGACAGGCGCTGCTGGATGGCGATGCCCCGGACACTGAGCCCCTTCAGCATCTGCACCGCGTACTCGCCGGAGCTGGCCTCGCGGCTGATGCCCAGCCGCACTGTCTGGAAATCCGCCGATTGCCAGAACCCCAGCAGATCCGGTTCAGCGCCGTAGCTGGTACCGATGGCGTCCAGCCCCTGCTCCACCGCCTGTTGCGTCGCCCGGATCAGCAGTTGCCGGCCCACCCCCTGCCGGCGGCAGGTTTCGTGCACAGCCACACGCACCACCCGCAGCATGCGCAGGGTTGCGGCTTCGGCATGGCCACCATGGTTGGCCATGGACTGGGGCAACAGATGCCCCTTCAGCCGCCGCTCGCCCCGCAGCACCTTTTGAGCAAGGTCCGCATCAAGCCCGCCCTCAATCACAGCCCACAGGACCCCGATGATGGTGCCCTGCTGCCTGGCCACCAGGGTCACGGCATCCGGGTCATCCATCCACTGGCGCAGATCGCCGGGAGTGGTGCGGTAGTGGGCGTCCACCAGCAGGCCAAAGGCATCTGCCAGTGCCCCTTCATCGGCCTGACCGGGGTGCCAGGGTTCGATTTCGACAGAGCCACGCTCACCGGCGGCCCGGCCCTCCGCAGCCAGCAGGAACAGCCGGTGGACCAGAGGTTCCAGAGGGTCCGTGGACGCCCACCGGACGGGCTGTTCCAGGGTCAGTGACTGCCATTGGGGCGTCTCCCGCCCGAGTACGGCCCGGAAACGCAGATTGAATCCCCGGCCCGAGCCCTCGTAGCCATGCACGGTGGAGGCGAACACCACCCGGGGCCAGCCCAGCAGAATCTGCCTGAGCAGGGGCGCCGGAATCGCCGCGGCTTCATCCACCATCACCAGCCCGGCCTCCGGGCGGCGGGCCAGCAGCTCGTCCACCGGATACCAGGTGAGGCTGGCGCCGGTTTCCAGCGCCAGCCGGCCGTCAACGTCACCGGTGTCCCCCAGTTCGGCGGCGGCGTGATGGAACAGGGTGGCCACTGACTCCCGGCGCGGGGACACTACCGCGATATGCCGGCGCCCCGACTTCAGCAGCCGCGCTGCCGCTATACCCAGGGCCGCGGACTTGCCCCGCCCCCGGTCCGCGGTGATTACCAGCGGGCGCCGGCGCCGGCCCTCGCCGGTGGCAAAAATGCGTTCGATGGCCCGGGTCTGGTCGGCGGTTGTCTCCAGCCGGAACGGCTTACGCCCGGGAAGGTCGCCTGGCAGTGCAGGCACAGGGACGGCGTCGGCCGCCAGCCGGATCACCGTCTGCGCCTCCGCAATAATCCGCGCCAGCCGCGCCAGGAAGGGATGAGGGCCGTCAGGTGGCAGCCCCATGCGGGCGTAGTCCGGATCGGGGTAATCCGCCCACCCGGCCAGTGGCGGCATCAGCCAGAACCAGAGCCCGCCGGCGGTCAGGGTGCCGCTGAGGGCAGCCATGGCATCCGGCGCGTTGCCCTGCCAGCCGTCCCAGACCAGCACCGGGCATT
>JBMCIH010000007.1:0-17995 GCA_048617055.1 Marinobacter sp.
CCAACCAGGTCAACAACGTGCTGGGCTTTCCCTTCATTTTCCGTGGCGCCCTGGATGTCCGGGCCACCGCTATCAACGAGGAAATGAAGGTGGCTGCCGTTCATGCCATCCGTGAGCTGGCCAAAGAGCCTGTGCCCCAGGAGATCTGTGCGGCCTACGGTGTGGACAGCTTCGAGTTCGGCAAGGAATACATCATTCCCAAGCCCATGGACGTGCGTCTGCTGGAGGTGGTTCCGGCTGCGGTTGCCCGCGCCGCAGTGGATTCCGGTGTGGCCCGCAAAGGTTACCCTGAGCACTACCCGCTCAAGTCGATGGAAGACATTCGCTGATCATCAGCGTCTGGCTGGCACAAAAAAACCGACGGTGAGAGCCGTCGGTTTTTTTGTGGTCGTCAGGAATCCGTAACAGGGCCCGGCCATCGGTGCCTGTGTCAGAACAGGTTGCGGGGCAGGTTGGCGTCTTCGCTGCCGCCTTCGAGCCCGTTGCCTTTGCCCTCTTCCGGAGCATTGTCGGAGCGGAACATCTCCTGGATGGAGTCATCCTGCTCTGGTGAGGCCCGCTCTCCCGTTTTCGGGTCAATCCTCACCTGAACAATGCCACTGGGCCGGGGCATTTCTGATTCGGGTTCTCCTTCCAGCGCCTCACGCATGTAGTCAATCCAGATCGGCAGGGCAACGGTGCCGCCGAACTCCCGGAAGCCCAGGGTGGATGGCTGGTCAAACCCCACCCAGGTGGTGGTGATGAGGTCGTGGTTGAAGCCGGAGAACCAGGCATCCTTCTGCTCATTGGTGGTGCCGGTCTTGCCGGCGAGGTCGTCCCGGGCCAGTGCCTGGGCGGCGGTGCCCGTACCCTGCCTGATCACATCCTTGAGCATGGAGTGGAGCAGGTAGACCGACTGCTCGTCCGCGACGCGCTCCCCTACCCGGATGGCGGGGAAGCCGGCAACGGAGGGGTCGGGTCTTTCTTCCCGCAGCTTGTCGCAGTCGCGGTCACACAGGATCACGGCGGGGGCTTCGTACAGCACTTCGCCCCTGCTGTTTTCGATGGTCTGAATCAGGTAGGGCTGAACATCATAGCCGCCATTGGCGATCACGGCGAAAGCCCTGGCCATGTCCATGGGCGTCATGGAGCCACTGCCCAGGGCGAGTGACAGGTCGCGGTGAAGGTGGTCGATCGGCAGTTTCAGCCGGTCAAGGAAAGCGACGGTATCGTCCACACCCAGATCCTGCAGCAGCCGGATGGAAACCATGTTCCGCGACCGGGCCAGGGCTTCCCGCAGCCGGGTGGGACCGTTGAACTCACCACCGGCATTCTTGGGGCGCCAGCCAGGCTCCAGTTCGTCGGTGTTATGGACGATCGGGGCGTCGTTGTAGATGGTGGCGGGCGTCATGCCTTCCTCCAGGGCCCGCAGGTAGATGAAGGGCTTGAAGGTGGAGCCTGGCTGACGCTGGGCCTGGGTGGCCCGGTTGTACTTCTTCTGGCTGAAGCTGTAGCCGCCGACCAGGGCGCGGATGGCCCCGGTTCTGGCCTTCAGGGAAACCAGCGCGCCTTCCACCTCGGGAACCTGGGCCAGGGCCAGGGCCACCGGCCCGATCACCGGCGCCTTGTCTTCGGTCAGGGACGGGACATCCGATTCCGCGGGAGGCTCGGAGGGGGCGCCGGTCTCTTCGTCATGGGCGTGCCGGCGAACATAGACGATGTCGCCGGTACTGACCACATCGGAGACCTTCTCGGGTTCCGGGCCGGTACTGTTGACGCTGCGGTATGGCCGTGCCCAGGACATGGTGTCAAAGGTGAGAAAGCCTTCCCCCAGGTGCCGCGACCATGCAGTTGCCTGCTGGTCTTCGTCACTGACGCCGGTGATGATGACCGGGTAAAGCTCGTCCACCCGGGGGTAGGCATCGAGAATGCCCTGATAAGTTTCCTCGTCTGCCGGAACCTGGTCAGTGGTGCCCGCAGGCCCGCGATAGCCGTGGCGCCTGTCATAGGCCTCAAGGCCCTTCTGCAGGGCGTTTGTGGCGGCCGTCTGGTCACCACTGTCGACAGTGAGTGTGACCCGGAAGCCCTCGCTGTAGGCTGACTCACCGTAGCGGGCGACCATCTCGGCCCGCGCCATCTCGGCCACATGGTCCGCGCTGACCTCCGTGGGCGTGGTGTTGTAACGGGCGCTGAGGGGCTGGGTGACGGCTTCCTCGTACTCCTGTGAGGAGATGTAGTCGAGTTCCTTCATGCGGCCCAGAATCCAGTTCCGGCGCAGTTTTGCCCGTTCGGGGTTGGCCAGCGGGTTGAAGGCGGAAGGTGCCTTGGGCAGGCCGGCCAGCATGGCCATCTGGGCCAGTTCCAGCTCGTCGATCGGCTTGCCATAGTAGACCTGCGAGGCGGCCGCAAGGCCGTAGGCCCGGTTACCCAGGTAGATTTTGTTCAGATACAGTTCGAGGATGGTCTCCTTGTCCAGTTCCTTCTCGATCTGGAAAGACAGCAGGATTTCATTGAACTTGCGGGCGAAGGTGCGGTCCCGGGTCAGAAAATAGTTGCGGGCCACCTGCATGGTGATGGTGCTGCCGCCGGACTGAATCTGGCCGGTGGAGACCAGCTCCACTGCTGCCCGGCCAAGGCCGATGATGTCCACTCCAAAGTGGTCGTAGAAGCGGGCGTCCTCCGCGGCAAGGAAGGCCTGTAGCTGTTTCTCGGGGATTTGATCGATTGTGACAGGCGTCCTTCTCTTTTCCCCGAATTCTGCTATTAATTTGTCGTCTGAAGAGTAGATCCTGAGTGGCGTCTGAAGGCGGGTATCCAGTAACTGGTGTACCGCCGGAAGCTCCGGTCGAAGGTGCAGGTAGAAGCCGGCAGCGATAAGCAGAGCGGAACTGGCCCCTAGAACGGCCAGCCAGATGAAGAAGCGTGATGCTGTAATCAGTCGGGACATTTTTTTCTGACAACTGTTGGATATAAGTCTATCATCTGAGAAATTGCTTTAGGTGTTAAAAGGAGTCAATGCTCCGGCAACCTCTCAAAACAACGAGGGGGCATTGTAGACCTAAAAGTCCAGAAATTCTCTTACATAAAAAACATATAAAGGGAACTGCCGCGCAGTAATACAAGAAGCGTGCGTAAAAGGCAGTCAGGCCAGGGTTTTACGGCCGGAGTCTGGCTTACGTCAGGCGTAAGGTTGTCCAGGTATAAGGTGAGCGCGTGTTCGGATTATCAGGTAAAAAGTCCAGTACCGTGCTGGGTGTGGACATCAGCTCCAGTTCGGTGAAGCTGCTGGAGCTGTCGAGGCAGGGCAGTCGCTACAAGGTTGAGAGCCATGCTGTCGAGCCACTACCGGCAAACGCAGTCGTAGAGAAGAATATTACCGATGTGGAGGCCGTTGGCGACGCCATCAAGCGGGTGGTCAGCAAGGCCCGCACCGGCGTCAAGCAGGCCGCCGTGGCGGTTTCCGGCTCGGCGGTCATCACCAAGGTCATCCAGATGAACGGCGGGCTCAATGAGTTCGAGCTGGAAGACCAGATTGCCCTCGAGGCTGACCAGTACATTCCCTATCCCCTGGACGAAGTGGCCATCGACTTCGAGGTGCAGGGTCCCTCCGAAACCAACCCCGACCAGGTGGACGTGCTGCTGGCGGCCTGCCGCAAGGAGAACGTGGACATCCGTGAGGATGCGCTGGAAATCGCCGGACTGACAGCAAAGATTGTCGACGTCGAAGCTTATGCGCTGGAGCGGGCCTATTCGCTGATCGAGCCCCAGCTGGATTCCCATGGTGAGGAGCTGGTGGTGGCCATTGTCGACATCGGCGCCACTATGACCACCCTGAGCGTCCTGGCGGGCGGGCAGACCGTGTACACCCGCGAGCAGATCTTCGGCGGCAAGCAGCTCACCGAGGAAATTCAGCGCCGCTACGGTCTGTCGGTGGAAGAAGCCGGCCTGGCCAAGAAACAGGGCGGCCTTCCGGACGACTACGAAACCGAAGTGCTGGAGCCTTTCCGCGAGGCGGTGGTGCAGCAGGTTGCCCGGGCGCTTCAGTTTTTCTTCGGTGCCAGCCAGTACAATGCAGTGGACTATGTGCTGCTGGCCGGCGGCACCGCCTCCATCGTCAGGCTTGCCGAGATGGTGGAGGAGAAAACCGCGACCACCACCATCGTCGCCAATCCTTTCTCGGATATGGCCGTGGGCTCCCGGGTGAACGCATCGGCCCTGACCAACGATGCCCCCTCGCTGATGATTGCCTGCGGACTGGCGATGAGGAGCTTTGACTGATGGCCAAGATTAACCTGCGACCCTGGCGCGAGGAACTCAGGGCAGAGAAGCAGAGGCAGTTCGTGGCAATGCTGCTGGGGGCCGCCATCGTTGCCGCCGGCCTGGTGTTCCTGTGGAAAACCGACATGGACAACCGCATTGCCCACCAGGAGTCCCGTAACGACTATATTGAAGCCGCCTCCCGTCAGCTGGACAGCCAGATCAAGGAAATCGAGGAGCTCCGCAATAAACGCGAAGAGCTGTTGGCCCGCATGGAGGTTATCCAGGATCTCCAGGGCAAGCGCCCGGTGATCGTGCGGGTGTTCGACGAGCTGGTGCGCACATTGCCGGAAGGCCTGTTCTACACCGAACTGGAAAAGTCGAAGGACCGGCTGGCTATCAATGGCATGGCGGAGTCCAACAGCCGTATTTCCAGTCTGATGCGGAATTTCGAGCGGTCCGAATGGTTTAGTAACCCCAATCTGACCAACGTGGCCGCTGCAGATGACCAGCGTGCCGGATACAGTGCATTCGACCTTTCGGTGAACCAGACCACACCGGAGCCGGAAGAGGAGAGCGACCAGTGAGCCTTTCGGACTCTCTCAAAAGCCTGAACGAATTTGACATCAACGACCTCGATGTCAACAACGCCGGCATCTGGCCGGCGCCCATCAAGTTTATCGTAGTGCTGATCATTGTCGGCCTGATTGTTGGTGGCGGGTACTGGTTCTTTATCAAGGACCAGTACGCCCAACTGGAGCGCGTTGAACGTCAGGAAGCCGAGCTGCGTCAGGAATACGAGCGCAAGGCCTACCAGGTGGCCAACCTGGAGGTGTTCAAGGAGCAGATGGCTGAGATGGAGGAGACCTTCGGAGCCCTGGTGCGCCAGCTTCCCAGTGACACCGAGGTGCCCGGGCTGCTGGAGGACATTACCAACACGGCGCTTGGCAGTGGTCTCACCCTGCAGGAAATCCAGTTGCAGGACGAGCAGCGCCGTGACTTCTACATCGAGCTGCCGATCAACATTCAGGTCAGTGGTTCCTACCACGAACTGGCGTCCTTCGTGAGCAGTGTCGCGGGCCTGCCCCGCATCGTCACCCTGCACGATTTCACCATCACACCACAAGGCGGTAATGCGGATCAGCTTGATATGCAGGTTGTCGCCAGAACTTACCGCTACCGGGCTGGAGAATGAGCATGGCACGACAGCATGCAGTGAAAGCCTGGCTGGGTGTCTGCCTGGCGGCGCTGCTCGCCGGCTGTACCCAGGGAGGCGATTTTTCGGATCTTGATCGCTTTATGGAAGAAACCCGGGCCAAGCCGCGGGGCAAGGTGGAGCCCCTGCCGGAGTTTCAGGCCTATGAGGCATTCACCTATTCCGCCGCGGACCGCCGGGCGCCCTTTGAACCACCGATCGATGCCCAGCTGACCATGCTCGATGATGAGCCGGAAAGTACGGTGGAACCGGATCTGGACCGGCCCAAGGAAGTTCTTGAGAGTTACGACCTGAAGGAGCTGGACATGGTCGGTACGCTTACCAGCGCCGACGGGAATCTTTACGCTCTGATCGAGGATACCGACGGTGGCGTTCACCGGGTTCGCAACGGCAATTACATGGGCGCCAACTATGGCCGCATCGTGGGAATCAGTGAAACCAGGGTCGAACTCGTGGAAATCGTGCCCAATGGTCAGGGGGGCTGGGTTGAGAGGCCCCGATCCCTGTCACTGGAAGAAGAGGAAGGCTAGGGAGCGGCGCAGATGAATACACACAGAAACCGGCAAGAAACACAAGTTTTGGGGTCGAGGCTAGCGATGTTCAGAAAATTCACGGTATGGATGAGCGCGGCAACACTGGCAGCAACTGCCGGTATGGCCAACGCGGCAACGCTTCAGGACGTGGAGTTTTCCTCGCTCTCTGGCGACCGCACTGAAGTGGTTCTGAGTTTTGACGAGACGCCGCCGGAGCCGTCCGGCTACACGATCGAACGGCCGGCGCGTATCGCCATCGACCTGAAGGATACGGTCAGCGGCCTCGACAGCCGCAACATGTCCCTGGGCGAGGGTAACACCCAGAGCATGACGGTGGTGGAAACCCAGGATCGCACCCGCCTGATCTTCAACCTTGTGGAACTGGCGGCCTACGAAACAGAGGTTTCAGGCAACCAGCTGGTTATCACCATCGGTGAGGGTGATGCCCCGGCGGAAACCGCCGGTGGCAGGGATGCCGCCCTGGCAGCCGCCGCCGATGAAGATGGCAAGGGAACCTCGACGTCATCGGAGATATCCGGCGACGCCATTACCGGCGTTGACTTCCGTCGCGGAACCGACGGTGAGGGCAGCGTGATCATCGAACTGTCCAGCAGCCGGGTACCGGTAGCGCTGAATGAGGAGGGTGGACACATCCGGCTGGTGATGGATTCCGCCGAGGTCCCGGCCGACCTCCGCCGCCGTCTTGATGTAACCGACTTCGCCACGCCGGTAAGCCGTGTGGATACCTTTACCGAAGGCGGTGATGCCGTCGTCGAGATCACTCCGGAAGGTGCCTATGACTATCTGGCCTACCAGTCCGGCAGCCGCTTTATCGTCAATGTCGAGGAACTGACCGAGGAGGAGGCCGAGAAGCGCCGTGAGGAGAAGTTCCCCTACACCGGCGACAAGCTCTCCCTGAACTTCCAGGACATCGAAGTGCGCTCGGTGCTGCAGCTGATTGCCGACTTTACCGGCCTGAACCTGGTGGCCAGTGATACCGTCTCCGGCAGCATTACCCTGCGGCTGCAGAATGTGCCCTGGGACCAGGCGCTGGACCTGATTCTCAAGACCAAGGGCCTCGACAAGCGCCAGATCGGCAACGTACTGCTGGTGGCGCCGGCGGAGGAAATCGCCGCCCGTGAGCGTCTGGAACTGGAGACCAACAAGCAGGTGGCCGAGCTGGCACCGGTTCGCCTGGAGATCATTCAGGTCAACTACGCCAAGGCGGCCGACATTGTCGGGCTGATTGAGCAAGACGAGGAACTGATCTCCGGCCGGGGCTTTATCTCTTCCGATGACCGCACCAACACCATCAGTGTCCGTGAAACCGCCGAGAAGCTGGAAGAGATCCGCCGGCTGGTCAATACCTGGGATATCCCGGTACGCCAGGTTTCCATCGAGGCCCGTATCGTTCGTGCACAGACCAACGTCGCAGAAAGTCTGGGCGTCCGCTGGGGCGGTGGCTTCTACGACGACGAAGGCAGCAACACGCTCTTCGGAAGCGGGTCCATCGAGGGCAACGAAGGTGTCTGGAATGACCAGGAAGTGGTCTACCCGGATGCCCTGGCTGTTGACCTGGGCGTTACCGACGCAGGCGCCTCCTCGTTCGCCATCGGACTGGGCGGGTCCGACTTCCTGGTTGATATGGAGCTGTCCGCCCTTGAGAGCGATGGCAAGGCGGAGGTAGTCTCACAGCCCCGCGTGGTGACGGCGGATCGCAAGACAGCGGGGATCAAGTCCGGTGAGGAGATTCCCTACCAGGAAGCTTCTTCCAGCGGCGCCACCTCGGTTTCCTTCAAGGAGGCCGCGCTGTCACTCGAAGTGACGCCCCAGATTACACCGGACAACAAGATCATCATGGATCTGACGGTCAACCAGGACTCCCGCGGTGAAGTAACGGCGGGTATCCCCAGCATCAACACCAACGAGGTTACCACCCAGGTGCTGGTTGGTAACGGCGAGACCGTGGTGCTTGGCGGTATCTTCCAGTCGGAGATGGCCACAACCATCACCAAGACCCCCTTCCTGGGTGACATCCCCTACGTGGGAGCGCTGTTCCGTCGGACCGAGAATATCGACGAGCGCAGCGAGCTGCTGATCTTCATCACACCGAAGATCATGAAAGGCGATCTGATCGACTGACCGGCTCTAGCGTCCGAAAAAGCCGCCGGGTGACACCGGCGGCTTTTTTGTGTTTTGTGCTATTCTCACCGGCCTGTTCAATCGGGAGTCGAAGCAACATGCCGTTACCAAGACGAATCGTGCTGATTGGCCCCATGGGGGCTGGCAAGAGCACGATCGGTCGCCAGCTGGCGCGGGAACTGGGTTATCATTTCCTGGACTCGGACCGCGTGATTGAAGAGCGTTGTGGCGCGGATATCCCCTGGATCTTCGATGTGGAAGGGGAGGAAGGCTTTCGCCAGCGTGAAAGCGCCATGCTCCGGGAGCTGTCGGAGGTGGGGGCTTCGGTGCTGGCCACAGGCGGCGGCGCGGTCATGAAAGAGGAAAACCACCCGTACCTCAAACGGGATGCGGTAGTGGTCTACCTCAAGGCCTCCCTTGAGCAGCAGATAGAACGGACCCGCAAGGACCGCAACCGGCCCCTGTTGCAGAACGATGACCCGGAAGCGGTGCTGCGGCGGCTTTTCGAATTGCGCGACCCCATCTATTCCCGGCTGGCGGATGTGGTTATGCTCACAGACCGGAAAAGCCCGCGGTTAGTGGTGCGGCAGATCCTTAACCGGCTGAACCCACGAACACCACGCCAGCGTCGCAAGGTCAGGAAAGAGGGCAGAAACCATGTCTGAGACATTTCAGGAACTGCAGGTGGAGCTGGGGGAGCGCAGTTACCCGATCCTGGTTGGCAAGGGGCTGCTGGGGCAGCATGACCTGACACCCTACGTGACCGGAAAAACGGTCATGATCGTCACCAATACCACCGTTGCCCCGCTGTATCTCGAGCAGGCCCGTGGCAGCTTTGCCGGCTGTCAGGTGGACGAGGTGATGCTGCCCGATGGCGAGGCCTACAAGAACTGGGAGGTCCTGAACCAGATCTTTGATGCGCTCCTTGAGAAACGCCATTCCCGCAGTACCACCCTGGTGGCACTGGGTGGCGGGGTGGTCGGTGACATGGCGGGCTTCGCCGCAGCCTGCTATCAGCGTGGAGTCGATTTCATCCAGGTGCCCACCACCTTGCTGGCCCAGGTGGACTCCTCGGTGGGGGGCAAGACCGGCATCAATCACCCGCTGGGCAAGAACATGATCGGCGCCTTTCACCAGCCCCGTTGCGTGCTGATCGATACCAATACCCTCCAGTCGCTGCCACCCCGGGAGGTGTCAGCGGGGCTGGCGGAAGTGATCAAATATGGCCTGATCCGCGACGCGGCTTTCCTGGCCTGGCTGGAGCAGTGCATGCCGCGGCTGATGGCGCTGGACGCCTCGGCGCTGACGGAAGCCATCTACCGTTCCTGTGCCTGCAAGGCAGAGGTGGTCGCCCGGGACGAAAGAGAGGGTGGCCTGCGGGCCATTCTGAATCTGGGGCACACCTTCGGTCACGCCATTGAAACCCATGCCGGCTATGGCAACTGGCTGCACGGCGAAGCTGTGGGCACGGGAATGGTGATGGCCGCGGATCTGTCCCGGCGGCTGGGTGCCATCAGTGAAGCGGACCAGCGCCGGGTGGAGTCGATTGTGTCAGCCGCCGGCCTGCCGCTGGCACCGCCCGCCGGCATGACGCCCGAGCACTTCATGACGCTGATGGCGGTTGACAAGAAGAACGTCGATGGCCACTTGCGCCTGATTCTTTTGCGTAGTCTGGGTGAGGCCGAGGTTACCGCGGATTTCTCCACCCGGGCGCTTGCCGAGACTCTGGCCGCCTTCTGTCGCGAACCCGGGGAGTCGGCCCAGGCATGAGCGAGAGCATCACTGGCCTGGAAGCCGGAGGCCTGTTTCCCCGCCTGCAGGAGCGATACGGCCTGAGCAGTGATCCGCTGGCACAGGAGGTGCCGTTCTACCCGGGGGCGCAGCGCCAGCATGCACTGGAAACCCTCAGGCACCTGTGTGGTTTTGGCGATTTAGCCCTGGTCCTCACCGGCGCCCGCGGCGCGGGCAAAACCCGCCTGCTTGGCGAGCTGGTCCGCAGCGAGGGTGGCCGGCTGGAATTCCTGCGCCTGCACGCCGGCAAGCTGGACTCGGTCGAGTCGCTGGTGCGGACCCTCTACCAGGGCCTGGGCCGGCAATGGCCGGAAGGGCAGAGTGCCCGTGAGGCCCTGGCCAGTTTCATGGCGCTTTCCAAAGATGCCACCCGTAAGGGGCGCCGGCAGGTATTGCTGGTGGATGACGCCGACCAGGCCTCCCAGACAGCACTGACGGCCCTGCTGGAAGCCTTCAGCAACAGTGACCGGTCTGCGGTGGCGATACCGGTACTGGCCGGCGGGCCGGAACTCACTACCCAGCTCGGTCTGACCGTAGACAGCCGCATGGCCAGCCAGGTTCATATCATTGGCTTGCCGGCTTTCGACAGCGAGGATATCCGGCAGTATCTGGAGCCCAGAATCATACGCGCGGGCGGGAAGCCTGATGATTTGCTGTCACCCCGTCGTTTGAACCAGCTCAACGCTCTGAGCCAGGGCAGCCCCGGCAGGCTGCAGCGGATCGCTCCGGCGGTGTGGCTGGACATGGCTTCGGCGACCGGCCAGTCTGCCAGAGCTGCCAGCAAGCGGCTGTCACCTATGCGGTGGCTTGCCCTGGCACTGTTGCTGCTGGGAGCCTCCTGGTGGTTTGTGTCCACACGCTACGCAGATACGGTTCAACAGGCTTCCGCTCCTGATCCGGAGCGGGAGCCGCCAACGCGGGCTATCGTTACGGTGGGCCCGGGTTCTGCGCAGGAAGAGGAGACGCCGGCGGTTATTGAACCGGTAGAGCCACTGCCTTCGGACGAGGCGGGCGGGCCGGAGGACGAAGTGGGGCTGGTTGACAGCACCGGGTCGGCAGGCCCCGATGCTCCAGAGCCAGAGCCAGAGCCAGAGCCAGAGCCAGAGCCAGAGAATCGGTTCGACGCGGCCATGCCGGAGCGGTTTGTGCCAAAAGAGGACGTGAATGCCCGGCCCGGGTATACGGTGCAGCTGGTTGCGGGCTATCAGGAGTCGACTGCGGTGGATTTTATTCGCCAGTACCGGGAACTTGAAGGGTTGCGCTACACTCAAAGTGAGCGCAAGGGTCAGGACTGGTTTGTGGTCTATATCGGACAGTTTGACAGCCGCGATGCAGCGCGCGCCTCGGCCGAGGAACTGCCTTCTTCAATTCGCTCCCTGGGCCCCTGGATAAGGCCCTTCGAGGAGATCTGACGCGGCGTCACGCGCGCCTTTTTGTCTGGCTGACAGGCTCCGTGAACGGCCTGGCTGGCACCATTTCCGTTTGTGTACGTATTTCCCCGCGTGTAAAATAGCCAGCCCTTTTTTCAGTGTCGGCGGAATTGTGCACGATTATGGTGCGAAAATCGTCGATTGAAAAGCATTTATGCGAGAGAACGCTTATGATGACAGGTTTGTATCACCCCGATGAGTTAAGGGACAACTGCGGCTTTGGTCTGATCGCGCACATGAAAGGCGGGGCCAGCCACAAGTTGTTGCAAACTGCCATCGAGTCGCTGACCTGCATGACCCATCGCGGTGGTATTGCGGCAGACGGCAAGACCGGCGATGGGTGTGGTCTCCTTATCCAGAGCCCCGATGGTTTCCTTCGCAAGGCTGCCCAGGCCGCCTTCGGCAAGCAGCCGGGAAAGCTGTTTGCTGTCGGGCAGATATTCCTGAACCCCGACGAGGCCCGGGCGAGCGCGGGCCGCAAGGCCATCGAGCAGCGTATGACGGAGCGCGGCCTGGAGATTCTGGGCTGGCGCAAGGTGCCCACCGACCCGTCCTGCCTTGGCCCCATGGCCCAGGAATGTCTGCCCTGGATTGAGCAGGTCTTTGTGGCACCGGGAAAGGACCACAATGAGCGCCAGTTCGCCATTGACCTGTTTGTGGGCCGTCGCCTGGCTGAGCGCGACATGGCCGAGGATGAGGAATTCTACATCTGCAGCCTGTCCCACCGGACGCTCTCCTATAAAGGCTTGATGATGCCGGCGGACCTGACCCGGTTCTATCCGGACCTGGGCGACGCCGACATGGAAACCGCCATCTGTGTTTTCCACCAGCGTTTCTCCACCAATACCATGCCCCGGTGGCCGCTGGCGCAGCCGTTCCGTTACCTGGCCCACAACGGCGAGATCAATACCATCTCCGGCAACCGCAACTGGGCCATTGCCCGGGCTGCCAAGTTCGAGGCGCCGGACCTGCCGGATCTGCAGACCCTGCAGCCGCTGGTCAACCTGACCGGCTCCGACTCCTCCTCCATGGACAACATGCTCGAGGTGCTGCTGGCCGGTGGTGTTGACCTGTTCCGGGCTGCGCGGATGATGATTCCGCCGGCATGGCAGAATGTCGACACCATGGATTCGGAACTGCGCGCCTTCTACGAGTACAACTCCATGCACATGGAGCCATGGGACGGGCCCGCCGGCCTGGTGCTCTCTGACGGCCGCCATGCGGTCTGCATGCTGGACCGCAACGGCCTGCGTCCGGCCCGCTGGGTGGTTACCAAAGACGATTTCATCACCCTTGCCTCTGAAATCGGTACCTACGGCTACAAGCCGGAAGATGTGGTAGCCAAGGGCCGTGTCGGCCCGGGGCAGATGCTGGCGGTGGACACCGAGAGCGGAGAGGTGCTTCATACCCAGGATATCGACAAGCGCCTGAAGAGTGCGCAGCCCTACAAGAAATGGCTGCGGGAGAACGCCCTGCGGGTCGAGTCCACGCTGAATGCGGCGACGCCGGAATTCAGGCTGATGGACAACGACGAACTGCTGGTCCATCAGAAAATGTACATGGTGACCTACGAGGAGCGTGACCAGGTGCTGCGCCCGCTGGCGGAGAACGGCCAGGAGGCGGTGGGCTCCATGGGTGATGACACGCCCATGGCTGTGCTCTCCAGCAAGGTGCGGCATGTGGCGGACTACTTCCGCCAGAAATTTGCCCAGGTCACCAACCCGGCCATCGACCCGCTGCGGGAAGCCGTGGTCATGTCCCTGGAGACCTGCCTGGGCGCCGAGCAGAATGTGTTCGAGGAAACCGCTGCCCACGCCAATCGCATTATCCTCACCACACCGGTGCTGTCGCCGGCCAAGTTCCTGCGCATCGAGGGCAACGACCGGCCAGGCTTCGAAGTGGCCAAGATCCGCCTCAGCTACAGCCCGGAACGGGGTCTGGAGAACGCCATCCGTGACATCTGCGAGGCGGCCGAGAAGGCCGTCCGGGATGAGGGCAAGGTGCTGTTAATCCTGTCCGACAAGGATCTGAAAGAGGGCGAACTGCCGGTCAACAGCCTGATGGCCACCGGTGCGGTCCATCACCACCTGGTGGAGAAGGGCCTTCGCTGTGACTCCAACCTTATCATCGAAACCGGCTGGGCCCGCGACCCGCATCACTTCGCGGTGCTGTTCGGCTTTGGCGCCACGGCGGTCTACCCCTACCTCGCGTATCAGGTCATCAATGACCTGATCCGCACCGGCGAGATGCTGATCGACCCCATTGACGCCAAGAACAACTACCGCAAGGGCATCAACAAGGGCCTGCTGAAGATCCTGTCCAAGATGGGAATCTCCACCATTACCTCCTACCGGGGGGCCCAGTTGTTCGAGGCCGTGGGCATTGCCGACGAGGTGGTGGACCTGTGCTTCAGGGAGGTGCCCAGCCGGATCCAGGGTGCCACCTTCTATGATTTCCAGCAGGATCAGGAACAGCTGGCGGCCACCGCCTGGAAAAGCCGCAAGCCGATCACTCAGGGCGGCCTGCTCAAGTACGTGCACGGCCAGGAATACCACGCCTTCAACCCGGATGTGGTCCGTACCCTGCAGGACGCGGTCACCAGCGGTGACTATGGCCAGTATCAGGAGTATGCCGGTCTGGTGAACAACCGCCCGGTTGCCACCCTGAGAGACCTGCTCACCTTCCGCAGCGACATCACGGCGGTTGACCTGTCCGAAGTGGAGCCGGTGGAGAACATCTTCCCCCGCTTCGACTCGGCGGCCATGTCCCTGGGGGCGCTGTCACCGGAAGCCCACGAGGCACTGGCGGTGGCCATGAACACCCTGGGTGGCCGTTCCAACTCCGGTGAGGGCGGCGAAGACCCCGCCCGCTACGGCACCGAGAAGCGTTCGAAGATCAAGCAGGTGGCCTCCGGCCGCTTCGGCGTCACGGCAGAGTACCTGCGCAGCGCCGATGTCATGCAGATCAAGGTGGCCCAGGGCGCCAAGCCCGGCGAAGGCGGCCAGCTGCCCGGCGGCAAGGTGAACGAGCTCATCGCCCGGCTGCGTTACTCGGTGCCGGGGGTAACACTGATCTCGCCGCCCCCGCACCATGATATCTACTCCATCGAGGACCTGGCGCAGCTGATCTACGACCTCAAGCAGGTCAACCCGAAGGCGCTGGTCTCCGTGAAGCTGGTGTCCGAGCCCGGTGTGGGTACCATCGCCGCCGGCGTGGCCAAGGCCTACGCCGACCTGATCACCGTTTCCGGTTATGACGGCGGTACTGCGGCCAGCCCACTCACCTCCATCCGCTACGCCGGCTCCCCCTGGGAGCTGGGCCTGAGCGAGACCCAGCAGGCCCTGCGTGCCAATGACCTGCGGGGCAAGATCCGCCTGCAGACCGACGGCGGCATCAAGACCGGACTGGACGTGGTCAAAGCGGCCATCCTGGGGGCTGAAAGCTTCGGCTTCGGCACCACCCCGATGGTGGCCCTTGGCTGCAAATACCTGCGCATCTGTCACCTGAATAACTGCGCCACCGGCGTGGCCACCCAGGACGACTACCTGCGGGAGGAGCACTTCAAAGGCACCGTTGAGATGGCCATGAACTTCTTCCGTTTCGTGGCGGAAGAAACCCGCGAGTGGATGGCGAAGCTGGGTGTGCGCAACCTGGAAGAGCTGGTGGGCCGGGTCGACCTGCTGGAGCGCCTGCCCGGCGATACCGAGCGCCAGAAGCGCCTGGACCTGAACCGTTTGCTGCACAACGACCATATCCCGGCGGACAAGCCCCAGACCTGCCAGGTGGAGCGCAACACCCCGTTTGATGAGGGCACGCTGGCCGAGCAGATGGTCAGCGACACCTCCAGTGCCATCGCGGACAAGACCGGCGGCACCTGGGAATACCGGGTCACCAACTGTAACCGCTCCATTGGCGCACGCCTGTCCGGTGAAATCGCTGCGCTCCATGGCAACCAGGGCATGGCGGCCCATCCCGTGGTACTGAACCTGACCGGCACCGCCGGCCAGAGCTTTGGTGTCTGGAACGTGGGCGGGCTCCATCTTTATCTGGAAGGCGACGCCAACGATTACGTGGGCAAGGGCATGACCGGTGGCAAGCTGGTGGTTCGTCCGCCGAAGGACAGTGCGTTCAAGTCGCAGGAAACCGCTATCGTCGGCAACACCTGCCTCTACGGCGCCACCGGGGGCAAGCTGTTCGCCGCCGGAACCGCTGGTGAGCGCTTTGGTGTCCGTAACTCCGGCGCCCATGCGGTGGTTGAGGGTGCCGGTGATCACTGTTGCGAGTACATGACTGGTGGTCTGGTGGCCGTGCTGGGCAGCACGGGCTACAACTTCGGCGCCGGCATGACCGGTGGCTTCGCTTACGTGCTGGACCAGAACAACACCTTTGTCGACAAATACAACCACGAACTGGTGGAGATCCAGCGGATATCCAGTGAGGACATGGAGCCTTACCGCAATCACCTGCGGGGTGTCATCGCCGAGCATGTGGATGAAACCGGCAGCGAATGGGCCAGCCATATCCTTGAAAATTTCGACGACTACCTTGGCCGTTTCTGGCTGGTGAAGCCCAAGGCCGCCAGCCTCAAGAGCCTGCTGGCCAGCACCCGGGCGCGCCCGGAGTAAGCGCCCGCACCCGTGGTAGTCAGGCGGCGCCGGTTTTTCCGGGGCCGCCCGTCGGAATCAAGATGATGAGAGCGTCATAATGAAAGAGCGACTGAACAACGATTTCCAGTTTGTCCAGGTAGGCCGGGTGGACCCGAAGAAGATTCCCGCCAGCAAGCGTCGCAGGAACTTCAGCGAGATCTACTACCAGTTCGAGCCGGCCGAGGCCAGTAGCCAGTCCCACCGCTGTCTGGAATGCGGCAACCCCTACTGTGAATGGAAGTGCCCGGTGCATAACTACATTCCCAACTGGCTCAAGCTGGTGTCGGAAGGCAATATCATGCGTGCGGTGGAACTGTGCCACCAGACCAACACCCTGCCGGAAGTCTGTGGCCGGGTATGCCCCCAGGACCGCCTGTGCGAGGGCGCCTGTACCCTGAATGACGGTTACGGCGCGGTCACCATCGGGTCGGTGGAAAAATACATCACCGACACCGCCTTCGCCCTGGGCTGGAAACCCGACCTGTCCGACGTCAAGTGGACCGACAGGAAGGTTGCAGTAATTGGCGCGGGCCCTGCTGGCCTGGGTTGTGCCGATGTGCTGGTGCGCAACGGTGTCAAGCCGGTGGTATTTGACCGCTACCCGGAAATTGGCGGCCTGCTGACCTTCGGTATCCCCGAGTTCAAGCTGGAGAAAACGGTGATGACCCGCCGGCGCCAGGTGTTCGAGGAAATGGGCATTGAGTTCCGCCTGAACACCGAGGTGGGCAAGGACGTGCAGATGCAGGACATCATCGACGAGTTCGATGCTGTGTTCATGGGCATGGGCACCTACACCTACATGAAGGGCGGCTTTCCGGGGGAGGAGCTGCCGGGCGTATACGACGCGCTGCCGTTCCTGGTCTCCAACGTCAACCGTCGTCTGGGCTTCGAAAAGGGCACAGGTGAGTTCATCGACATGAAGGACAAGCGGGTGGTGGTGCTTGGTGGTGGCGATACCGCCATGGACTGCAACCGCACCTCCATCCGTCAGCAGGCCGCCAGTGTGACCTGCGCCTACCGTCGTGACGAGGAGAACATGCCGGGCTCTCGCCGGGAAGTCGCTAACGCCAAGGAAGAGGGCGTCAAGTTCCTGTTCAACCGCCAGCCCATTGCCATCATTGGTGAAGACCAGGTGGAAGGCGTTAAGGTGGTCCAGACCAAGCTGGGCGAGCCCGACGAGAATGGCCGTCGCCGGCCGGAGGTGGTGCCGGGCAGTGAAGAAGTCATTCCGGCCGACGCGGTACTGGTCGCCTTCGGCTTCCGCCCCAGCCCGGCGGACTGGTTCGACGATATGAAAGTGAGTACCGATGACTCCGGCCGGGTGAGCGCCCCCGAGGAGGCGGAGTTCCCCTATCAGACGTCGAATCCGAAAATCTTTGCCGGCGGCGACATGGTGCGCGGCTCGGACCTGGTGGTCACCGCCATCTGGGAAGGGCGCCAGGCGGCTGAGGGCATTCTCGACTATCTGGATGTCTGAACCATCCGTTAGCTGATCCGTATCAAAAAGGGCAGAGCCGTATCGGGCCTGCCCTTTTTTATTGAGCCAGACGCGTTATCATTGCGGCCTGTGCGAGCGAGCGGCCACCAGGAAATTGGGGTCAGACCCCATTTTTCTAAATCAAAAAATGGGGTCTGACCCCAATTTCCTGTCCAATCCCCGCTGGCCTGGCCCGAATCCGACCATCAGGAACTGATATGACCGAACTGAAGAACGACCGTTTCCTGCGCGCCCTTATGCGCCAGCCCGTCGACCGCACCCCCGTCTGGATGATGCGCCAGGCCGGTCGTTATCTGCCGGAGTACCGGGCCACCCGGGAAAAGGCCGGCGACTTTCTGAGCCTGTGCAAGAACACGCCGCTGGCCTGCGAGGTAACCCTGCAGCCGCTGGAGCGTTACCCCCTGGATGCGGCCATCCTGTTCTCGGACATACTCACCATCCCCGACGCCCTGGGGCTGGGGTTGTACTTTGAAACCGGGGAAGGGCCCAAATTCCGCAATGTT